>DSCM01000050.1 GCA_011049115.1 Pseudomonadota bacterium | reverse complement strand
GCTTAAATTGATAGAGTGGATCCAAATTCGTAACCATCGTTCCTATCTGTCTCACAGAAAACGAAAGGTACTCCAATTGATATCCGTGAAGCAAGTGTCGTTGTAGGGTTAGCGTGCGTATCACAACTTGGGAATTTTCATATGGGTAAACTGACTGAAACACCTAACCAATAAAGAGGAGGTTGACCCGAAACCGAGAAGCTGTTAGCGCTGAGATAACCGGCGTCTCAGCGCTAACAGCGCCTGAATAAAAAAAGGCACGGGATTAACCGTGAGTTTTGCCGGAACCTCTGATCTTTTTATACCAGACATTCATACTTTCAATCTTGCCGGAAATATTGGTATTGTTGGCGAGCCTGCCCGCATAAACATAGCCCAGCCGGGCAAAGGTGAGATTCATGGCCGGTGATTTGGCCCGTGCGATCGTATAAGCGAGCCGGTATTTCTTCAGCAACATTTCCCGTTCCATCCGAGCCAGCAGATGCCGCGCGAAATCCTTGCCCCGATGCTTTGCCGGCGTGGCAAAATCAGTCATCTCGACATTTTTTGCCGAGCCATCCTTTTCCATCGATGAGAGCGCCAGCAGACGATTCGCCTGCTCGACGCAGAAAAAATCAACCTGGTTGGCCATGCTTTGGCGCAGGTATTGCGGATCAAAGATCGGAAAAGGGTAAGTCGGAAATACGGAACGGTAGATTGCGGCCATCGCTTCCGCGTCTTCCGGAGTACAGCGCCGGATTTTAATCTTCTCCGGCAAAGGCTTTGCCGGCCGGTTTTGCTTGCGCGGCACCAGCTTGGTCACAAGCTCGTCAAGACTTTCGGAATCCGGCTCGTGACGACGCTTGCTTTCGAGATAATAACCCAGAAAACGGGCGCCCTCACCTGGGTAGAAGAACGGAATTTCGGCCTCAAGCCGGAAGCCGGAAACCAAAAAAGGGGAAGCCTGAGAATCAGGAACCTTGGCAAAAATCTTGGAATAGCCCTTTTCCCCGGCCAGGCAAATCAGCTTCCGAGCCAATTTGCCGGGATCGGCCCGACCGAGATCCATCAAGTAGATGCGCCGATTATATGATCCATGTTGAATGGTCGCCCCATTCAAGGAGGTAATCACGTCCGATGCAGAATGATTCATGATGTTGTTCTCGCTTGTTTCCTCAACTTAATTTAATCACGCCTGCAACTATTCAGCTAACCCGGAAAACCTGGGGACACGATCCCGATTCCCTAGAAAAATCAGGTCATGTCCCCAGGTTTTCCTGATTTTCATCTCTCAATACAAGCTGAAATCAACCACGCTGAATAGTTAATCACGCCTTTTATAACGGTCGTTTCCGGTGGGCACCAGGGAAATGGTTTTGTCAAGATCGGCCAGCAGTTTCTCAATACCAACGGCCTTACACTCATCCGCATCCTCCAGAGACAACAACAGCTTACAATCTTCGCAGTTACGATCACAAAACCGAGCTTCATAAGCATCCGGCTCCCGGTAAGTGGTGATGATCCCCTCATAATTTCTCAAAACAACCTTGTTGGTCGACCACGAAACAAGATAATTGGGGGCAATCGGAATCTTTCCGCCGCCTCCGGGCGCATCAATGACGTAGGTGGGCACGCAAAAACCACTGGTATGACCGATAAGACTTTCCATAATTTCAACCCCTTTGCCGGTGGGAGTACGAAAATGACTAAGTCCTTCGGAGAGATCGCACTGATAGAGATAATATGGACGGACCCGGTTATAGGCCAGTTTATGCACCAGAGAACGCATGACCCGTGGACAATCATTGACACCGGCCAGCAAGACCGACTGATTACCCAGAGGGATTCCACCATCCGCCAGCCGGGCCAGAGCCTGCCGGGAAGAATCTGTCAGCTCCCGAGGATGATTAAAGTGAGTGTTAACCCAGAGAGGATGATATTTTTTCAGCACGGCCACCAAACTATCCGTGATCCGGTACGGCAGCACTACCGGAGTACGCGTCCCGATGCGAATAATTTCTATATGTTTGATGCTTCTGAGTTCACTTAAGATCCAGTCCAGATAGTCATCCGACAAAAGAAAAGGATCCCCCCCGCTCAACAGGACATCCCGAATCTGGGGAGTGTTGCGTAAATAGGCAAGCCCATCCTCGATCTGCAAACGACTTGGAATACTGTTCCGATCCCCGACCCGGCGTTTACGGGTACAGTGTCGGCAATACATTGCACAGATATTGCTGACCAGGAACAAGGCCCGATCCGGATAACGATGGGTAATGCCGAAAGCTGGGCTGTCTTTGTCTTCGCTTAAAGGATCAACCATATCATAATGATTGACCACGAGTTCCTCGGGAGAAGGAAAAGACTGTTTGAAAATGGGGTCATCATCCAGATTTTCCGTATCGATCAAGGAAAGATAATAAGGGGTGATCGACATCGGAAAACGTTTTATGGTGGCGAGAAACTGTTGACGTCGCTCCTGACTGAGTTTGATCCGCAGCAGACTTTCGAAGGTCTTCAGGTCACGAATACAGTTTTTCATCTGCCAGCGCCAGTTTTTCCATTTTGAACTATCCACACCTTGATCAATCGATTTAAGGATGTGTTTTTGCGATAACGATAAAGCCATGTGAAATTTCCTTTTTTTTAAATTCAACCGGGAAAAGCAAAAGCCGTCGACCCGGCGAAATCCCAAGACCAAAAAAGCAAAGGGTTGCCTGAGGCGCTACGACCGGCGGGAAAATTACTTATCTACCCTGCAAGTTTTTTGAAATCATGAACGCTAACATCGGCGGAAAGGATATGACAAAATAGAGGCGGCGCGGGGAAACGAGAAACGAGGATCAGGAATGGTCTTCTTCCGCCTGCGCCAGATCGCCGATGGTAAGTAACGGACTGGCCTCAAGATCAGCGACTTCCATCATCACGGTGACCCGGGAAAGCGTCTCGGCAATAACGGTTTGTTCCTCCGGCGGCAGGGCCGCCAGCCGGCTGCGAAATTGATCCTGCAACGGTTTCGGCATCATCTCAACAACTTCCAGACCTTCTTCCGTCAATTGGACACTCACCCGACGGCGGTCTGCAAAACTGCGCGCCCGACAAACCAGGCCTCGATTCTCAAGCCGGTCTATAATGCCGGTCATGGTTGCCTGGCTAAGATAGACCTTCCGCGCCAATTCACCGGCCGTACAGTTGCCGCCATCCCGCAATTGATGCAAGGTAACGATCTGCGGAATGGTCAGATTAAAAATACGCCGCAATTTACGACTGTGCTGATCGATAGCGCGAATAATCCTGCGCAGGTAGCGCAGAATTTCTTCTTCTCGGTTATTTCCGTCAGCAACCATACCACAACCATTCGGCTTGGCATCCGATCACGATGACAATGCCTCTTTTAAAATTGTTTAGTACATGAAATTTTCGCCACCATAACAGTTTTAAGCCTCCATGTCAAATCAAGGAAGTTTATCTGTAACTATCCAGATCCAGGAATTATTACGATGAAGGTTAAGATTGCCGTTTGGTTGGAATGTTGAGATCGGCAGGGG
>DSCM01000049.1 GCA_011049115.1 Pseudomonadota bacterium | reverse complement strand
TTACCAATAAGCAAACTTAAAATTTAACCATGAACATCAGTGCTTAACTTTATCTTGCAATCAGGGTGATCAATTTCGATAATCACAACTGGTCAAATTTCGGTTGTCATAACTAGCCGCAACCATGGTGACGGCCCCCACAGCTTCAGGTTGAAATCTTGAGGCACACGGCACGAAAATTTCATTCTGGTCGCTTCCTAGACCCTGAAAAATGCTGATTTTTATCGGGGTATAGTATAATAAACACTTTCACCAGCGACCTGAAAGTCATTAATCAATCAAAGCTCATCCGACTTAGCCTCTTGCACGAGATTGCTGCCCTCAAGGAGGCTAAAATAGGCTTGCCATTTTTCTCTGAAATCAGCCAGGTGGTCGTTAGCCAGTGGGGCTGAAGGCGCACGTTCGATATGTAAAGGATTAATCGGCGTACCATTTTTAAAAACCCGAAAATCGAGATGGGGACCCGTAGCTATCCCGGTAGCTCCAACATAACCGATAAGCTGTCCCTGCTCAACCCTTTTTCCGACCTTGATCCCTGAGCCAAAGCGGCTCAGATGAATATAAGTCGTCTCATAATGGTTAGCATGTCGCAAACGAATTTTATTGCCGTTACTCTTATCATAACTTCTTTGCGTCACGACCCCGGCGGCAACGGCTTTTACCGGGGTCCCGGTGGGTGCGGCGTAATCAATCGCCCGATGCGGTCGCCACACCTTCAAAACCGGATGAAGACGACGATCACTGTATCCCGAGGATATACGAGTATAAGATAGCGGAGACTTAAGAAAAGCTTTCTTCAAACTACGCCCTTCAAGGTCATAATATGCCGCCGCCTCTCCATCATCAAAATAGGCCGCACGATGAATTTTATCTTGATTGATAAACTCCGCCGCCCAAATACGTCCATAACCGGCAAATGCACCATCCCGATAACGTTTCTCGCAAAGCAGACGAAAAGAATCCCCCTGACGCAGGTCACGGACAAAATCGATATCCCAGGCAAAAATATCGCTCAGCCGACAAGCCAACACAGGGTCTTCTCCTAATTCCGCAATCGAGGCAAAAAGAGAGCTCTCAATGCTTCCTTGAATGGCAACCAGCTGAGATTGATATGAAATATCTTTTATTTCAGCAATAAATTCACCACCCCGACAACATACCTGCAGCTGTTTCTCGCTGTCAATTTCATAGATAAAACCCTTGCACTGACCGTCTTCAAAAGACAAGCTATAAGGTTGTCCTACACGCAAATTCGAGGCCTGAAACACCGGCTCACATGCTTTTGCCAGGGCAAAGATATCTACCGGCGTAAAAAATTCACTGAGTAACGAGGTCATGGTATCTCCACGACCGACCAGGCTTTTGCGCTCTTCGCAATGCACCGTCAGGGTAGGAACTGCGACAACTGCGGCCGCAGCCTCGGCATTGATGACCGCAGCCACAGAATTATCTTCGCTGCGATGCTGAGGTCTGGGTTCAGCTATTTCGGTGGATAGCATCGCCGAGCTGACTCGAAAAAACATCAGAGCACCCAAGGCAATGCCGACAAGTAACAAGGTAACCGCGCTCGTCAGAGGATGATCAGAAAATATTTTTATAAATTGACGTCCTGCCATTTTCAAGTCTATGTTGCCCCTCCACGGTGGCAATATCAGCTGAAAATCATACCGCTTCAAAATAATGGGTCATGATTCCATTTGCGTTTCACCAGCTTCGCAAACTTCAATTAACGATCCTATGACCCGCGACCTTAATCTCGTTTATATATTTCTCCACGCCATCGACCAACCCCTCGGCTATTCTCTGTCGATAGGTTGAACTTTGTAAGCGCTGGGCCTCCATTGCATTGGAGATAAATGATACCTCTACGAGAACACTCGGCATCTGGGCTCCGATCAGAACATAGAAGGGAGCCTGTTTAACCCCTAAGTTGTTAATCGGTTGATAGGAGCGACTCAAATTGCCGACCAAGGACGCCTGAATGCAACCGGCCAGACGACTGGACTCCTTAATCTTGGAATTCTGCATCAGATCATTAAGAATCGACTGCAGATGGCCGACATTTTTGGTCGAGGTTGCATTTTCCAAAGCGGCCAGTTCCATAGCCTCATTATCGGTTGAGAGATTGAGGAAATAGGTTTCCACGCCATGTGCGCTGCGGTTACGTGAGGCATTCGCGTGAATTGAAATGAAGAGATCTGCTTTACGAGTATTAGCGATCACCGTACGCTCTTCCAAGGGAAGATAGACGTCATTTTCCCGGGTCAGATACACGTGACATTGCAAGCGCTTCTGCAGCTCGTCCCGAACCCGTTTAGTGATATCCAGAACGATATCCTTCTCCTTCAGACCACAGGACGAAATCGCTCCCGGATCCCTTCCGCCATGCCCAGCATCCAGAACAATGGTTCCGACTCCAAGTCCAAGCTGCTGGGCCAGACTTAGGTTGTTGTTGGCAGCGGCCGTAAATGTTGCCGCCGGTGACTGACCTCTTTTTTGCCTGGCATTAAAATACTCTCCGCCTATTACATCGATGACGATGCGTGGAGGGTTATTCAAGGCAAAGATTTTATAGTGATCGATTTCGGCCACGTGAATAACCGCACGGACGGTATTCGCGTTAAACTGAGCGACCTTGACACTTTGCAGGATGCCATCATTGATTGGAACTTCACGGGACACTTCAGGAATCATCGAGTCAGCCAGATTAAGATAAATCGACTTAGTCTTCTTTTGGTTTCCTTTATCCTTGAGGATACCTTTACTGAATTGAATCTCGCGATCAAGGTCGAGAACCACCCGAGTATAAGTCGGTGAAGACCAGTGGCGCAGATCAATGACCCTCGCCAGTCCGACGACAGGAGCTGAGTTATTGAACCTGGCCTCGACTTTTACTGTGGTGGATTGCTGGGAAGGTTTTTTTCGACTTTGTGCCTTGGTGACCCGAGGGTCTTTACGGGAAGGCTGCTTAGCGGAAGATGGCTGGGCCGATGTCTCCAGTTTTTCCAAAGCAGCAACAGCTCTTTGCCGCATGTCTGTATCCGGGAAATCACTCAGCAAGCGACGCCACCAGGTTTGCGCCTGCTTTTCAT
>DSCM01000048.1 GCA_011049115.1 Pseudomonadota bacterium | reverse complement strand
ATCGCATTGAAAAACTGTTGGTAGTCGATGACGATAATCGTTTGCAGGGACTGATCACCATCAAAGATATCGAAAAAACGCGTATGTATCCCGATTCCTGCAAGGATGGGATGGGGCGGTTGCGGGTTGGAGCGGCAGTCGGTGTGGCCGGTGACCGTGAGGAACGGGTCGCGGCTCTGCTCAAGGCCGGAGCCGACGTGATTGTGATTGACACCGCTCATGGGCATAGTCGGGGCGTGCTGGAAGCCGTGGCTGCGACCCGGAAAAATTTTGCCTGCCAGTTGATTGTCGGAAATGTTGCGACGGCAGCCGGCACGGAAGCTTTGATTAAGGCCGGGGCCGATGCCGTCAAGGTCGGTATCGGCCCCGGGTCAATCTGTACGACCAGGATCGTGGCCGGAATCGGGGTGCCGCAAGTGTCGGCTCTGATAGCCTGTCATGGAGTGGCCGAGAAATATGGAGTGCCGATCATTGCCGATGGCGGGATAAAGTTTTCCGGCGATATTGTGAAAGCCATAGCTTCCGGGGCTCATTGCGTGATGATCGGTTCCCTGTTCGCCGGAACCGAGGAGAGTCCCGGCGAAACCATTCTTTACCAGGGCCGCAGCTACAAACTCTATCGTGGCATGGGGTCTCTCGGGGCCATGCAGGCCGGCAGCAAGGATCGTTATTTTCAGGATGGGGTCGTGGAGCAGAAGAAACTGGTTCCCGAAGGGATCGAGGGCCGAGTGCCTTATAAAGGGAGTCTTTCCTCCAGTATCTATCAACTTCTCGGGGGTCTGCGCTCGGGAATGGGGTATGCCGGCTGCGCCACGATTGATGCCTTGCGTCATGATGCCGTGATGATGCGGATTACCCCGGCGGGTTTACGTGAAAGCCATGTCCACGATGTCATTATAACCAAGGAAGCCCCCAATTATCGAATGGAGTAATTGTCATAATGCAGCAGCATGACATTCATGAGGAAAGAATCCTCATTCTTGATTTCGGCTCGCAATACACGCAGCTCATTGCCAGGCGGGTGCGGGAGCATAAGGTTTACTGTGAGATTCATCCCTTTAATCTGTCCTTAGCCCGAATTCGCGAGTTTGCTCCTCGGGGAATTATCTTTTCCGGCGGTCCGGCCAGCACTTACGGCAGCAGCGCCCCTCATGTCGACCATGGGGTCTTTAGCCTGGGACTGCCGATTCTCGGTATCTGTTACGGCATGCAGGAGATCGCCGAGCGGTTGGGCGGCAAGGTCGGGCATTCGGCCGAACGTGAATTCGGTCTGGCCAGCCTGCAGCGGGTGGCCAACGATCCCCTGTGGCAGGGACTTGAATTTCCGGAACAGGTTTGGATGAGCCATGGTGATAAGGTGCTGGTTTTGCCGGAAGGTTTTTCGGCGATCGGGGCGACGGAAAATGCGGCGGTGGCGGCTTTCGCCAGTCCTGAGAAACAAGCCTGGGGCCTGCAGTTTCATCCCGAGGTGGTGCATAGCCGGAACGGGCGACTGATACTGAAAAATTTCCTGTTTTCAATCTGTGGCTGTCGGGGTCTGTGGACGATGCATTCCTTTATCGAGACGACGATTGCCGGGATTCGTGCTCAGGTAGGTGACGGCAAGGTTATTCTCGGTTTGAGCGGTGGAGTCGATTCGTCGGTGGCCGCTCTGCTTCTACATCGAGCCGTGGGTGAACAGCTGACCTGTATTTTTGTTAACAACGGGGTCTTGCGTCAGTCTGAGGCTGAAGAAGTCCAGAAGATGTTTGGTCGGCATTTTCAGATTAATCTGCGTTATGTCGATGCCAGCCGCAGTTTCCTGGAACTTCTGGCCGGGGTCACCGATCCTGAAAAGAAGCGAAAAATTATCGGCAACGAGTTTATCCGGGTCTTTGAAGCCGAGGCCCAGGCGCTGGAAGGGGTTGATTTTCTGGCCCAGGGAACCCTTTATCCGGATGTTATTGAGAGTGTTTCCTTCAAGGGGCCTTCAGCCGTGATCAAAAGTCATCATAATGTCGGCGGGCTTCCGGAGAAAATGAAACTCAAGCTGGTTGAGCCCTTGCGGGAGCTTTTTAAGGATGAGGTGCGCGAGGTCGGTCGGGAACTGGGTCTGCCTTCCGAGGTGATTGACCGCCAACCTTTTCCCGGTCCGGGACTGGCAATTCGGGTGATCGGTGAGATTACCGAAGCCCGTCTCGCCATGTTGCGGCAGGCTGACGCGATCCTGATTGAAGAAATTCATAGAGCCGGGCTTTACAACGAGATCTGGCAGTCATTTGCTGTTCTGATTCCGGTCAAGACGGTTGGCGTCATGGGGGATGAACGGACCTACGAGAAGGTTATTGCTTTGCGGGCGGTTAACAGTCTCGACGGCATGACGGCGGATTGGGTGCGGCTGCCTTACGATCTGCTGGGTCGCATTGCTAATCGTATTATTAATGAAGTGCGCGGTATCAACCGAGTGGTTTACGATATTTCGTCGAAACCGCCGGGCACGATTGAATGGGAATAGAGGCGTAAACCAATGGGGCAGGTCGGCCGGATTTTGCTTATCGATCACCCGGGTCGCATTCGCCAGGAAACGGTTGCCGCTTTGCGCGGTCTTGAGTTCCAGGTGGATGAGGTGGACAGCGGGGAACAAGCCGGAGTTCTGCTCGGCAAAACTTCGTATCAGCTGTTGCTGGCCGAAGTGGCTTTGTTGCCGGGCGGGGGCTTGGAATTTCTTAGGAGTCATGAGGATCTTCTTATAACCACCGTCGTGGTCCTGATGGCGGTCTCTTGCCCGGTTGATGTAGTGGCTGCGGCCATGCGGGCCGGAGCCGCTGATTTTATTCAGCGTCCCTATGGTCTGGATGAACTTTGCCTGCGTCTTGAGAAGGCTTTGAAAGTCAGGTTCTATGAGCATGAGCTGACCTATCTGCGGCATGAACGCAACATTATTTATCGCTTTGATAATTTTATCGGGGAAAGTCAGGCGATCAAGGAGGTTTTTGCCTTGTTGCGCAAGGTTTCTTCCAGCAACGCCAGTATTCTTATTTCCGGAGAAACCGGGACCGGCAAGGAACTGGTGGCGGGAGCGATTCATTACAGCAGCACGCGCGCGGCGAAAAGTTTTGTTAAGGTTAACTGCGCCGCTTTGCATGACAATCTGTTGGAGAGTGAGCTTTTCGGCCACGAAAAAGGGGCCTATACCGGGGCCAGCCGCCAGCGGATCGGACGTTTTGAACAGGCTGACCGGGGAACCCTTTTTCTTGACGAAATCGGTGATATGAGTCTCAGTACTCAGGCTAAGTTGTTACGGGTGCTGCAGGAAAAGGAATTTGAAAGGTTGGGGGGAGATAAAACCATCAAGGTCGATGTGCGAATTATTTCGGCTTCGAACAAGGATCTGGCCAAGATTATCCACGACGGAGCCTTCCGTGAGGATCTGTTTTATCGTATCAATGTAATCAATGTGCATTTGCCCCCCCTGCGGGAGCGGCGGGCTGATATTCCATTGCTGGCGGAATTTTTTATCCGCAAATTTGCGGCGGACCTGAAAAGAAATATCAACTCTCTGCATCCTGATGCCGCCCATTTCCTGCAACAGTATCACTGGCCTGGCAATGTCCGTGAACTGCAGAACTGTATTGAACGGGCGATTTTGATGAGTGACGGCCCTGAAATTACCGTGGCTGATTTAAGTTTTATGCGCACTCTGATGCCGGAGAGCCCCGAGCCGCCCGCGTTGTTCGAAATCCCCCCGGAAGGGCTCAAACTCGAGGATATGGAGCGTTCTCTGTTGATTGCGACCCTGGAGGCGTGCAACTGGATTCAGAAGGATGCCGCTGAAAGATTGGGTATCAGTAAGCGGGTTATGAATTACAAGGTCAAGCAATTTAGGCTGGCCAATTCGCGGTGGCTGAAAAATAAATGAATTCGTTGAACTCGGTGGTTGTCGAAGCCAGCGTCTCCGAACTACGGCAGCTATGGTTTGCTCAAATATTTTATGAAAAGGTGGCAAATGACGAAACTTGCCGGACCACCCAAAGCTTCTGGTTTTTTGACGCCGCCGACGGGAATTTGCATTGATTTCACAAAGCCCTAAAACCAGGCAGAATCTTAAGGGCATGACCCGGCAGGAGCTGGCCGACTATCTGACCGCTATTGGTAAAGAGCGTTTTCGCGCCGACCAGATTATTCGCTGGCTCTATCGTCAACGGGTTTCTGAAATTGCCTTGATGACCAACCTTTCCCGGGCGTGCCGTGAGTATCTCGAAGCTTCATCCTATATCAGTACCCTGACTTGTCTGCGGGAACAGGTGGCTGAGGATGGGACTCGTAAATATCTTTTTCAGCTTGAGGACGGCCAAACCATTGAAACGGTCCTGATCGGGGAAAAGGAACGTCTGACTATCTGTCTTTCAACCCAGGTGGGTTGTCGCATGGGCTGTCGTTTCTGCCTGACCGGTCAGTCTGGTTTTTGCCGGCAGTTGAGTAGCGCCGAGATCGTTGATCAGGTGATTCAGGTGATCGGTCGGATTGATCCTGAAGCGCCGGCCCGAGGGGTGATTACCAATCTTGTCCTAATGGGAATGGGGGAGCCACTCGATAACCTGGAAGGGGTGATTCGGGCCCTGGAAATCATGATGTACGATGATGGTCTGCAGTTTTCCAGCCGCCGGATTACTCTTTCAACCTGTGGGCTGGCTCCGCAAATCGAGGAGCTCGGGCGCCGCATTGAGGTTTCCTTGGCCGTGTCCCTCAATGCCACTACGGATGAATTGCGCGCCCGGCTGATGCCGGTTAACCGGCGTTACGATCTTAAAACCCTGCTTACCGCCTGTCGTGACTATCCGCTTAATCGCCGCCGACGGATAACCTTTGAGTATATTCTGTTTGCCGATCTTAATGATTCGCTGGCAGATGCCCGTCGTCTGGCCGACCTGGTCGCCCCGCTGTCGGCCAAGATCAATCTTATTCCCTTTAATGAACATCCCGAATTGCCTTTCAAAAAACCCCGGCCTGAAAAGATAGAGGAGTTTCTCAACTGTCTCCAAAAGCGCAATCTGACGGTTATGACTCGGCGCAGCAAAGGTGCCGATATCAGTGCCGCCTGCGGCCAACTTCGTGGAGAAACTCTTTCAGCTAATGATTTGCTTTAAGGAGCGAGGAAACGGGGTCTTAGGAAGGCTGGTTTCCGTGACGTTCAGCGTTGGGGAACGAAGAGCGTGAAGCTTGAAGCCGAGGCTGGCATCAGATAAAGGCGAATTCAAGGGAAAAATTGCCGAAATCGGTCTCAAAAGGCAGCACGACAATTGCCGATTTTGTAACGTGGGTAATGGTATGGTCCCTGCCCGTGATGATGGTTGGTATGCCGGCTGACAGGTTGATATTCTGAGCCTCGAGTTTGTTGCGTGCGTTTCCGCATATCATATTGGTGATTTCACCGACGGCATCGGAGACATCTTCGTTAAGATCGTCATGAACTTCACCCAGCATCTTTTCGAGAACCGCTTTGATGCAGGGAAACGAAAAGGTTATGGAAAGCGAACCTTCCTTGTCACCGGAGAGACCGATTATGCCGGTGATGTCACCGGTTGCCGCTTGGCTTTTCTTGATAAATGGTTTCCCAGGTTTTGATGAAATAAAGGCCATGGTTTTAAGCACATTCATGGTGGCTTCAATAAAGGGGTTGATATATCGTACGTCCACGGAACGATCTCCTTAGGTGAATTTTTCGATTGGGAGTGTTCGGGGAAACCTATTTCACCACCGTATCCCGGCCCAGCACAATCACATCGACTACCTATCAAATTGTCAGGTCAAGTTCAAGTATTTTTATAGATTTTTTTTTCACTTATTGTTACTATCTTTGCAGGTTCTTGGTTATTTGGTGCCGACAGTTTGAAAAATCAATATCTTATCAGTCATTGAAAGCGGGATTTGCTCGTCGTATTCTACCAGCTGAAGTTTTGACATTTTCCCCCAGGGACGATGGGGTGGCAATTATTTAAACTGCCTGATTTCGAGAACCGACAAGCTCTGATCTGGAGGTGAGTATGTTTATTTGGTCGCGGCTTCAAGATCTGATTTTAAGGCCAATTCTTTTTATCTGTCTGGCTTGGGGGTTACTCGGTGGCCAAATTGCCGACGGGGCTTCGCCTTGTCTTCGCCTGCTTGAACAGGAGGGGATAGGGGAGGAACTGGTGAATCGGTTTTGCCGGGAATTGACGGTGAGCCCGGCAATTATCGGTAAGAATCTTAAACAGGTTGAGTATCAGGCGGTCTATGATCGTTTTCTGGAGCCGGCGACCGTGGGCAAAGGGCGGCTTTTTCTGAAAGAAAACCGGGCCTGGCTTTCGGGAATCGAAGCGCTTTACCAGGTGGAAGGCGAATTGATAACCGCTATTTTCCTGGTTGAATCGGATCTGGGTCGATATCAAGGGAGCTATTCTTTGTTGGAGGTGTTTTTTTCTCTGGCCTCCTGCGCCGAGGAACAGCATCTGCGGGTTGTGTATGCCGAGCTTAAAAAGAGTTATCCCGAGCTCGAATACCAGTGGCTTCAAAGACGGGCTCAAAAAAAAGCACTCTGGGGGTATGAACAGCTGGTGGCGCTGTTTAAGTTGAGTGACCGGATTGAGGTGGATCAGGTTAAGGGGTCCTGGGCCGGGGCTTTCGGCATCTGTCAGTTTATCCCTTCCAGCTGCCTCAATTATGCGGTTGATGGCAATGGGGACGGACGGATTGATTTATATGATTTTAAGGATGCGGCCGCTAGCGTTGCCCATTATCTGAAAAAGAATGGCTGGCGTCCGGGGCTTGACCGTCAGGCCCGGGAGGATGTGGTTTGGAGTTATAACCACAGTAAATTATATTGTCGAACGGTAGTCGAGCTGGCTTATCGCCTGCAATGAATCCCACCGGAATTTTCTCAAAGCCTTTGTTCATGAGTTGATGTTCTGTCCCTGTCGGCGGGCGGGGTGTCGCCGGCTTTTCAGAGGGGTAAAGCTCCAGAGGACGAAGTCGGCTCCGGAGCATGGTGACCGTTTAAGGTGTCTTTTGGTGTGTGCGTCTGATCCGCAGAGGCGGGCTATGAAACTGACAGGTTGATGAAAAATTATGGTAAAACTTGCAGATAGCGGCCTGCTGCTTACTTTTGAAGGCATGGAGGGCTGCGGCAAGTCGACCCAGATAGCCTTGCTGGCAGGGCGGTTGCGGGGGTTGGGCCGGGAAGTTGTGGTTTCCCGGGAACCGGGTGCCACCGCGCTTGGTCTGGAGTTAAGAAAATTGTTGCTTGATCCGGCCTATGATCCGGATGCGCTCACGGAAATGCTTCTTTATCTTGCGGACCGGGCCGAGCATTGTCGTCTCGTGGTTGCGCCGGCTTTGCGCCGTAAGGCTCTGGTTCTGCTGGATCGTTACGTGGATTCGACCTGGGTGTATCAGGGCTTTGTCGATCGTCGCCTGGAGACCGCGCGGGTTGATCAGTTTAATCATTTGGTTGTCGGTAACTGCTGGCCGCAGTTGACCTTCCTGCTGGACTGCCCGGCGGAAATCGGCTTACAGCGGGCTCTGCGTCGTAATCAGGAAAATGGGTCGGTTGGGGTTGCGGATCGTTTTGAACGGCGGCGGCTTGATTTCCACGAAGCGGTACGCCGGGGTTTTCTGACCCTGGCGGCCCGCGAACCGGAGCGCATTCAGGTCGTTGACGCAACTTGCGGGATCGAGGACATGCATGCCGTTATCTGGCGGGAGTTTGTGAAGAAATATGCCCTTCGCTGATCTGCTCGGACAGGAAACAGCTCGGGAGCGACTGCGGCAGATGGTGGCTTCCGGTCGGGTACCGCAGGCTCTGTTGCTGGCCGGTCCGCAAGGCGTGGGTAAGACCAGAGCGGCACTTCTGCTGGCGGCAGCCTTAAGTTGCTCGGCCAAAAACCGGGGCGAAGGGGATTCCTGTGGCAGATGTCCTACCTGTATTCAGATTGAAAGACGCCGTTATCCCGATCTGTTGTTGATCGAGCCCGAGAAACTTCAGATTAAGATTGAGCAGATTCGTCAGTTGCAGGATTTTATCAGTTTGGCGCCGGTGGCCGGGAAACAGCGGATTGTGATTATCCAAAATGCTCACCTGCTGAACTTGGTCGCCGTCAACGCTTTGTTAAAGACCCTTGAAGAACCGAAAACCTCGGTTTTTTTTGTCTTGATCAGTCATTGCCATGAGCTGCTGCCGGCAACCATGCTTTCGCGATGTCTGCTTTTTCCTTTTGTCGTCCTTGCCCGAACGGCTCTGGTCCAAATTTTGTCCCAACATGAAGGCGCGCGTGATTTCTCTCCGGCTGACCAAGCTGAAGCCGCCGCCTGGGCCGCTGGAAGTGTTGTGCGGGCTCTGTTCTTTCTGGTTCCCGAGAATCGGCAATGGGGTCGGGGTTTTGTCGAAAAATTCGCCTCTCTGCCGCAAGGCAGTATCAGACAGGCGCTTGAACTTGCGGAAGCGGCCTCAGCTTTTGAGTTTACATCTGAACTTTTCTTTATTATACGTAATTTTCTTCATGATGCCATCCTTTGGGCCGAGGGCGTCGAGGTTGAGGCTGAGGTCGGCTGGCAACATGAGATCGCTTGTTTTGCTTGTCTTGGGCGCCTTAAACTTGTAAGCTTGCGCCGGGAATTGGACCTGATTGAGAATGATCTTGCAGTCAATATTAATTTGAAGTTGGCCTTAGAGGCTTTCTTTACGGGAATCATTTCAGTCTAGGCGGTTTGGTCTAGCGCCTGACGGATTTATTTGAGGTTATAAATGGTTAATCGCTATGCCGGGGTTGCGTTTCGCAATTCGCGGAGAGTTTATTGTTTTGAAGTCGGGGCGTTGCATCTCAAGGTCAATGATATGGTTATTGTCGAGACCGAGCGCGGGATTAATATCGGGCAGGTCGTGGTTTCTCCGGAACGGGCCGGTCTGCCGGAGGGCGTTGACCCCAAGACGGTTAAAAAGGTTTTGCGACAGGCTCGGGAGGAAGACTTTGTCAAGCTTCAGGAGAACCGCGATCGTGAACTCGAAGTGGCTCGAGCCTGTCGTGAGAAAATCTCCGAACTGGGTCTGCAGATGAAGCTTGTTCAAGCTGAGTTAATGCATGACAGTAACCGGGTGGTTTTCTATTTTACGGCGGAAAACCGGGTCGATTTTCGGGACCTGGTCAAGGACCTGGCTCATGGTCTTCATCTGCGGGTCGAAATGCGGCAGATTGGGATTCGGGACGCGGCCGGGATGCTGGGAGGGGTGGGTATCTGCGGACGGGAACTTTGTTGTTCCGCTTTTCTCTCTGAATTTGCTCCGGTTACCGTGAAAATGGCCAAAGAACAGAATCTGGCGCTTAACCCGATGAAAATCTCCGGCATCTGCGGTCGTTTGATGTGTTGTCTAGGTTATGAGTACGATAACTACCGTAAAAATGAAGGCAGACGTAAAAATCGCCGCAAGGATATTTCAGAAAATGAGGTTGGAAACGGCTTTAGGGCTGAAATCGGGCCTGAAACCGGCGTCTCTCAGGAAGAAACACGGGTTCCGGTTCAGGCCTCTGAACCGGAAAAGAAAGCGCTTGATAATCGTAGCCCGGCCGCAGGAGAAGCCTTGGTTAAGGCGGAGGAGGCTCCTCGGTCCCGAAGCTCACGCCGGGGCAAAGGCTCTAAAGGAGGCGGTCGTAACCGCAATCGTCGTAAAAAAGAAACCCCGCCTGCCGAAAAAGCACAGGAACAGAAATCTTAGGTAGAGTTTCTTGGTAAAAAGCCGGTTTTTATAGCGGGACTATTTTTACAAAGCCAAAATCAACTCGAATCCGTGAAGGTCACCCCAACCAGAGAAAATTATGAATGAGACTCAAGATAAAATTTATTATATTACCACCCCCATCTACTATGTTAATGATGTGCCTCATATCGGGCATGCCTACACCACGATCGCGGCGGATGTTATGGCCCGGTATCAGCGGCTGTTGGGTCGACAGGTGTTCTTCCTCACCGGAACCGATGAACACGGCCAAAAAATCGAAAAGACGGCGGCGCTCCGCGGTTTAAGCGCTAGGGAACTGGTTGATCAGGTAGTTGAAAGATTTCGTCATCTCTGGAAGCTGCTCAATATATCCCATGATGATTTTATTCGCACCAGCGAGGCTCGTCATCATCGAGCGGTTCATGCTTTTTATCAGCGGGTTAAGGCTAACGGCAAAATCTATCTCGGACATTACGAAGACTGGTATTGTGTGCCCTGCGAGACTTTCTGGACCGAAAAACAGCTGGTGGCCGGCAACTGTCCGGAATGTGGTCGGCCGGCCGAGAAGGTTCGCGAGGAGAGCTATTTTTTTGCCATGTCAAAATTTCAGCAGGCCTTGCTCGCTTATCTGGAAACCCATGAAGCTTTCATTCGGCCGAAGGGGAAGTTTAATGAAATTTCCGGATTTCTGCGGGAGGAACTGCGCGATTTAAGCATCAGCCGCAGCAGCTTCAGCTGGGGCATTCCGGTTCCCGATGATGAGCGCCATGTTCTCTATGTCTGGTTCGATGCTTTGATCAACTATCTGACGGCCGCTGGTTTCCCCGATGACGAAGACCGTTTTGCTCGGCTCTGGCCGGCGGATGTGCATCTGATCGGCAAGGATATTCTCCGCTTTCATACAGTTTACTGGCCGACCTTTCTCATGGCTGCCGACCTTCCCCTGCCGCGTCAGATTTTCGCCCACGGCTGGTGGACGGTTGAGGGTGAAAAGATGTCCAAATCGGTGGGAAACGTGGTCGATCCGTTGGCCGTGGTTGAGGAATTCGGGGTTGATGCCTTTCGTTATTTTCTCCTGCGGGAAGTGCCTTTTGGCCTGGATGGAGATTTTTCCCAGACGGCCCTGAAAGGTCGGATCAACAGCGAACTTGCCAATGATCTCGGCAACCTTCTGAGTCGGACGGTAGCGATGGTCGGTAAATATCGCCAAGCGCTGATTCCGGCCGGCGATGTTGAGTCACCGCATTATCAGGCCTTTGACCGGCTGGCCGAAGAGGTTCGCGGCGCGGTCGAAAAGGCCATGGCTGAGTTGGCTTTTCACAAGATGCTGGCGGCGGTTTGGCGTTTAGTGGAAAACTGTAACCGTTTTATCGATGAACAGGCGCCCTGGAGCCTGGCCAAGGACCCCGGCCGGGCGGCTGAACTGGATCAGGTGCTTTATTGCGTGCTTGAAAGTCTGCGTCTGTTGAGTGTTTATCTGTTTCCGGTGATGCCCGGAAAAGCCCTGTTGATGGCGGAACAGCTGGGTCAGGCCCGGCCTGATGCGGTTGCCGGTCCCGAGGTTTTTGTCTGGGGCGGGCTGGCCTCGGGTCTGGTCGCCAAAGGTGAAGCCTTATTTCCCCGTCTGGGCTAGCCGTCCTGATCTGATCGGAAGGAGACGGTCGAAAAAGGAGGCTCGGACCAACGATAAAGACCTGAGTCTGAAGATACCAAAACCTCGAATTTGAATTGAATCATGCAATTATTTTACCGGAACCGCCGGGAGCCTGGCCGGCACCGAAGATCGCAGCCGTTGCCGGTCGGCACCCTGGTGGACGGGGTTCTGAGCTCTCCCAAACTCAAGGAAAGATTGTTGCATGAAGATGTTTTTCGCCAATGGCGCAAGGTTGTCGGCGGCGGTCTGGTCGATAAATGTCAACCCGTGAGAATCAAGCATCATACCCTTTATATCGAGGTGAAAAGCAGCGCCTGGGCGCATCAGCTGATTTATATGCAGGAGGAAATTATCAAGCGGGTCAATGAACTGGTCGGCAAGTTTCTGATTGCCACCATTCACTGCCGGGCGGTCAGGACGCAAGATCAGTTTTCGATCGGGGCGAGGCCCGCCCCTCGGGAGAAACCTCCTCTTGCCGCTCTGGTTTCGGAAGCTGAGGCAGACGCTTGGCGGCGGGAGACCGAAACCCGGGTCAAGGACCCTGAGCTGGTTGAGGTCCTTTGCCGGATGCGGCGACATGCCGTGTTTCGGCAGCGCTTGGCGGGTTGGGCGCCATGACCGGGGCCGGTGAACTTTTCCTGATTGCCACCCCGATTGGTAATCTGGCTGATATTACTTTGCGGGCTCTGGAAACCCTGCGTGCCTGCGATCTGATCGCGGCCGAGGATACACGGACGGCGAAAAAACTTTTTCAACGTTACCAGATTCAGGCTCGTCTGCTTTCCCTGCATGATAACTCCACTCCGCAACGGTTGGCCGAGATTCTGCTGCAGCTGCAAAACGGCGCCCGCATCGGACTTATCTCCGAGGCCGGTACTCCGGGAATTTCCGACCCTGGTTACCGGTTGCTGCAGCTGGTTCTGGATGCCGGGATTCGCGTCACCCCTCTGCCCGGAGCCTGCGCCGCGATTAGCGCTCTTTGTGCCAGTGGGCTGCCTTCAGATGCCTTTTACTTTGCCGGTTTTCTCCCGGTCAAGCCGGGGCTTGTGCGTCGTCGTCTCGAAGCCCTGAAAAATATTGAAGCAACCCTGATCTTTTATGAATCTCCTCGCCGTCTTAATGCGACCCTGCAGCTTATGGCGGCGGTTCTGGGTAACCGATCGGCCTGCGTCGCCCGGGAATTGACCAAACTCTACGAGGAATTTCTGCGTTTATCCTTAACGGAGTTGTTGGCTTGGGGAGAAAAGCAGGAATGGCGGGGAGAAATTACTTTGTTAGTCGCCGGCTGCGATCTCAAGGAGTACAGCCGGGACCCACAAAGGCTTTTAGAGGAGGAACTTCGTCTGAAAAATCGTCTGGCGGACCAGGTTTTTACGAACGGGTGCAGCGGGCGGGATCTGGTTGGGGTTCTGGAAAGCGAATTTCCCCTGCTGAAACGCCGTCGTATCTATGAGTTGGTCAATTGTTACGCGCATTCTGAATAACCACAGGTATGGCAGACCATGCAGCCGCCTTCGTGTTCGACCACCCCACCGCACTCCGGGCAGGCCCCGAAAGCCAGATTGCTGTCATCGTGCAGGGCTTGGTCGCGTTTGCCGTTATTTTTCTCAAGGTGGTGACGAATCGCCTGAGCGATGGCATCGGCGCAAGAGGTAACCCGATTTTCGCCGAAGCCGGCCGGTTTATGACAGCTGATGCCGATCAGCTGTTTGATGATCGGTTCCGGCTGCTGGCCGCTGCGCCACGCCAATGAGACCAGGCGGCCGATGGCTTCGCTCTGGCTGGCGGCGCAGCCTCCGGCCTTGCCAATCGTATTAAAAAGCTCAAAAGCCAGCCCTTTTTCATCATCATTGATGGTGACGTAAAGGGGACCGCATCCAGTGGTCATCTGGTACGTACGTCCCACCAGGGTTTGGGGGCGATCCCTTTTGGTTGGTTTTTCCCCGAGAGTGGAATTTAGTTGCCGGCTGTCGGTTTTGCCGATATTGAGAACCTGATTTTCACGGCAACCGTCGCGGTAGATGGTGACCCCTTTACAGCCTTTTTCATAAGCCAGGAGATAGGCCTTCTCGACATGTTCGATGGTTGCGTCATGGGCGAAGTTGATGGTCTTGCTGACCGCGTTATTGGTGTATTTCTGAAAGGCCGCCTGAATTTCGATGTGATCCAGAGGGTTGATATCGTGGGCGCTTTCAAAATAACGGCGAAAACGCTCGGGAATTTCATCGGCATTGTGGCAGCTGCCATTATGGGCAATTTTCTTGACCAGGGCCTGGCTGAAAAAGTTGTTTTGCCGCGCGACCTTTTCAAAAATCGGATTGACCTCGAAAAGCTCGTCGTCATCCATGACCCGACGTAAAAAGGCCAGGGCGAAAATCGGTTCCACGCCACTGGAACAACCGGCCAGAATGCTGATTGTGCCGGTGGGGGCGATGGTAGTTCGGGTCGCATTGCGCAGTGGGACGGTTGGATTCCTGGTGCCGTAAATACTTTCCGGAAAATTGGGAAAGGGACCGCGTTTTTCAGCCAGTTCTATTGAAGTGTTGTAAGCCGTGCGGTCGATAAAGGACATGATCTCTTCGGCCAGTTCGCGGGCCTCGGTTGATGAGTAGGGAGTCTCAAGCATGAGCAGAAGGTCGGCAAAGCCCATCACCCCGAGGCCGATTTTCCGGTTGGCCTTGGTCTGTTTCTCAATCACCGTCAGCGGGTAATTGTTGATATCGACAACGTTATCGAGAAAGTGGACGGCGGTCTTGACCGTTTGTTCAAGCTTTTCGAAATCAACCCGACCGTCGGTGACCATGCGGGCCAGATTGATGGAGCCCAGGTTGCAGGACTCATGCGGGAGCAGCGGTTGTTCACCGCAGGGGTTGGTGCTTTCGATGGCTCCGACTTGTGGGGTCGGGTTGTCGGCGTTGATACGGTCTATGAAAATGATGCCGGGTTCACCGGAAAGCCAGGCTTGTTTAACAATCTGCTTGAAAACCTTACGGGCGTTTTGTCGTTTTACGACCTCCTGATTGCGCGGGTTGATGATGTCGTAATCTCCGTCGCTCTTGAGGGCGGCCATGAAATCATCGGTCAGGGCTACCGAGAGATTGAAATTCTGCAGTTTGCTCAAGTCGGATTTGATTTTGATGAAATCCATGATGTCGGGATGGTCGACTCTTAAAATCGCCATGTTGGCGCCGCGTCTGGTGCCGCCTTGCTTGATGGTTTCGGTGGCGCAGTCAAAGACCCGCATGAAGGAGAGAGGACCGCTGGAAATGCCACTGGTGGAATGGACGAGATCGTTGCTCGGGCGGATTCTGGAAAAGGAAAAACCGGTGCCTCCTCCACTTTTGTGAATCAGGGCGGTTTGTTTGACGGCTTCAAAGATACTTTCCATCGAGTCATCGACCGGTAAAACGAAACAGGCCGAGAGCTGTCCTAGTTCGCGACCGGCGTTCATCAGGGTCGGGGAATTGGGAAGAAATTCCAGCCGGGCCATGGCTTCATAAAATTCACCGGCCAGTTTTTTGATATCGGCTTGTGGGTTATGGTCTTTTTCCCCCGAGGCGATGGTCCAGGCGACTCGCCAGAGCATGTCCTTGGGCTCTTCCGCGGGTTCTCCGGTCTCGGTTTTTTTCAGGTAGCGGCGTTCAAGGACGGTGATGGCATTTTTGCTGAACTGCGGTAGGGTGGCGTTCTTGGGCAGACTGGGAATCTTTTCTTGGGCCGAGACCTGGTTTTTCATGCTACTCCCTTCATGGGTTCCTGGAGGAACGAAAAAGTAATAATTTTAAGAGCTTTACTGGAACTTTAAGTTTTGGGTACAGGTACTACATGTTGCGTTAAGGCCGTACTTAAAACACAATATCTGGTGAATGTCAAGGCTAAATTTTTTTGAGAAAGATTATATTGGTCTGCAGAAGCTTGATCTGGTGGGCAGGTGAGCGGGAATAACAGCTCAGGAGCAGTGGCGTCCCAGGCTCAGACCCAGCCAGGCTCCGGCCAGGCACAGGGTCAGATTCAGAACGATATTGAGCATGGCCTTGGTCAGATTGCCGCTCTCAAGGAGTTCCATGGTCTGAACGCTGAAGGTGGAAAAGGTGGTGAAGGCGCCAAGAAAACCGATGCCGATTAAGGCTGTAACATGGTCATTCAGCAACTGAGAGGACATGGCAATGCGAGCCAGTCCGCCCAGCAGAAAAGAACCGGCCAGATTGACGATCAGGGTGCCGTAGGGCAGACCGGTCCCGAGCAGGTTGTAGATCAACCCGGAAACCAGGTAGCGGCTGATGGCTCCGAAAAAACCGCCGCAGCCAATGAGGATGATTTTTGTCATGAGGCCTGTGTAATGCGGCTTTGATTTTATGTCAAGTGAGGAAAACTCAGAGTCAGGCTTTCTTCTGGCTTGGAAAATTATTTTGAGCCTTGCACAGTGACACCGTAGATCCAAGGGGCACTGAAGAAATTTATGTATGCTCTGTTCCCTGATGTGGGAATGAGCCCGGCAACCCCAGCGGTCTCTACGGTCCGCAAATAAGTACTCGCCTCGGTTGCTTTACTTGGTTTTTCAAACCGAAAATTAACTGTGAGGCACCTACTAAGACGATGGAGAGATTACCTATGCGGTGGCGTTTAGTCCTGTTTTTAAGCTGTAGCTTGTTTTGTATCTCTATCTGGGGGGGAGGCTGGTTTCATTCGGTCTCTGCGGATGAATACGACGATGCCCGGGTTGCTTTCGGTGCCTTCGAAGATGGTCTCTATGATTTTGCCGGTCAGGAGCTCGAACGCTTTCTAAAAAATCACTCGACTTCGAAAATGGTCGGGCGCGTACGTTTGACCTTGTTGCTCTGCGCCCTGGAGCTTGGAGATTGTGGGCGGGCCGCGGAACTTTTTCACGTGGTCAGGAAATCATCAACCCCGGCTGAACTGGGAATTGAACCGGCCCGTTTACAATTGCAGCTGGCGTTCTGCCGGCTGGCTCAGGGCAACCGCGCCGAAGCCCGCCGCTGTTTACATGAACTGCTCGAAGAGTATGCGGAGTCTGCGTCAGTGCCGGAGGCCCGTTTGGCACTGGCCCGGATTTATTTTGCCGATCAGGATTTTGCCGCCGCCAACCGGGAAATCACCCCCCTGGTGGAAAGCGTGGGGGCCGAGCAAAAACGCGTCGAAGCGCTGGGCAGGCACGAAATTAACTGGATTGCGGCCTTTAGTCGTTATCAGATCCAGGATTATCCGGGAGGCTTGGCGGCTCAGCAAAGCATTCTGGCCCGGCTTGACGACTACGCTTTTTCCCCGGTTGAGCTCCAGGAGTTTTTTGTCATGGTGATTGACAGCGCCGGACATTGCCGGGCGCAGCCGACGGTCAAAACGATTCTTGAGCTCTGGTTGCAGTTGCCGGATGGAATCCTGCTGCCGGATAAGTTGAGCGCGGCCCTGCAGGAGGCGCTCAGACTTGAACCTGAATTGGGACAGGCTGTCTGGCTGGAGCCGGCCTTAGTGAGGGTGGTTAAGTTTTCTTTGCCGGTTGCGGAAAAAATAATTTTTTACCGTTACCTGATTGAAATGGCACGGCAGCGTCAGGATGAGGACGTCTTATGCCGGCGTCTCAATGAAATTTTAAGCCTGCTGCCTTCCAGTCATCAACAACGGATAGCTTATTTGCGCTCCCTGCTGTGGTTGGAATACCGGCGGCAGCATTTGTCCGAGGTGGTCAAGGTTGGTCGCAATCTGGTTGATGAAGATAAAAATTTCTGGCGCGAGGAACTTGTTTTCGCGCCTTATTTGAACGCTCTTGCCGCCGTCGGCGACTGTGCTGAATTTGTCAGATATGTGCCTTCGGCGTTGCCGCCGGTAAGCCCGGAACAAGAGCCTGATCCGACTCGTTTTGGTTTTGATCTGACCGCCGGGCGCTGTTTGAGAAAAATGGGTCGAGAACGGGATGCGGCCGTATTTTTTCGTTCAATTTACAAATACTATTCGAGCCCGCGAAAACGGTTGCAACTTTTGTCGGAACTTTATCTTGTCGCTGCGGCCGACGGAGCCCGGTTGGAGACGGAAGACTGGATCAGAACTGAAGTAAAGGCTCATTTTCCCCTGGATCGGCGCGAGAATGAAGAGCTGCTACGCAGTTATCCGGAGCTGGTTTTGCTGGTGGCTGAGCAGTTTTTTCGGGAAAAGGCCTATGCTCAGGCGCAGCCTTCTCTGCTCTGGTTGGAAACGCTGTCTCTGGGACCGGAACTGGTTGATCGGGTAACCTTTTTTTTGGCGGAGAGTTTCCATCGCTCCCAGGAATCAGGAGAAGCCTGGCCCCGTTATCTTGCGCTTTATAAAAATAATGAGAGTAACTTTCGTTATCTTGCTGCCTTGCGCCTGGTCACTTATTATGAGGGCCAGGGCGAAACCGTCGAGTTGGCTAAACTTTACCGGGATTTACTGGCCTGGGAAAAAGATCCGCTGGTAGCCAGGGAATTTAAACGCAAACTGAAGGCTTTGCCTCAATAAGGTTGTTCGTGGCAAAGGGTTGAGGTTTTCGATGAGCTTACGCTAGAAAAAATAACAGGGGGTTGCCTATGCTGGAATACAATATCGTGCTTGCCGGAGCTGCCGTCCAGGGAGTGCAGACGACGGCGGAGCTCTGCGCCCGTTTTTGTCACCGGCTGGGCTATCATCTGTTTCTGACGCATGATTATCAGTCGAGGGTCCGCGGCGGCCATAATTTCATGCGTCTGCGCCTGGCCGATCGGCCCCTGGCGGCAGCGGTTGCCGGGATTGACATGCTGCTGGCGTTCAATCGGGAGAGCCTGGAGCTGTATCTGCCCGCGCTGAAGGAAGGCGGACAGGCCCTTGCTTCGGCGTCGGTGACGACCGGTATCCGTGATTCCCGGGTTTTTTCGTTTCCGGAAGATTTGCTGCCGGAGGCAAAAGCGGAAAAATTTGTTGGGGTTAAGCTGCTGGCCCGGTTTGCGGTAGGGGTCGGTTTTGAACCGGAAGTCCTGAAGCGATTGGTTTCTGAGTTTTTTGACGAGTCCAGGTCAAAGGAAATTCTTGCTCTGAACCTTGAAATCATAGAGGTTTTCAGCCGGCTGCCGAAAACCGGGCCGGTCTGGCTGCAGCCGAAGGCTAAACAGCGGGCCCCGGTCGGGGCCTTGCGGCTTTCCGGCCATGCCGGCCTGGCTCTGGGCCTGGTGGCCGGAGGACTGGGTCTGTATGCCGGTTATCCCATGAGTCCGGCGACGTCGGTCATGAATTATCTGGCGGCTTTCGGAAAGGAAAGCGATCTTGTGGTGGAGCAGGTCGAGGACGAGATTGCCGCTTTGAATGTTGCCTGCGGGGCTGCGTTCGCCGGGCTGCGGGCGGTCACCGGAACCTCGGGCGGTGGTATTTCCCTGATGACGGAAACCGTTAATCTGGCCGGGATCTCGGAAACTCCGGTGGTTATCATCAATGCTCAGCGTCCCGGTCCGGCGACCGGCATGGCCACGCGCACGGAACAGTCCGATCTGCTGCAGGCGGTTTTTGCCGGACAAGGGGAATTTCCTCGGGCCGTGCTGGCTCCGACCGGTCCCGAGAATGCTTTTTATCTGGCCGCCGAAGCCCTTAATCTGGCGGAAGTCTGGCAGTTGCCGGTGTTTGTTCTGACCGATCAGGCCCTGGGTGACGCGCAGACGCTGGTGCCGGAATATGATCTTGAGCGGGTCGTGATTGATCGGGGGCAGGTCGCGTCTGAACCGGAATCTTCGCAGTTGCTGGCCCGCTATAGGCTCACCGAATCCGAAATTTCTCCTTGCGCTTACGCGGGCAGTTCCCGCTGGATTGTGCAGCAGGATAGCCATGAACATACTGAAATCGGCCGTTTAAGTGACGACCGGGAAAATCGGGTGGCCCAGTTTGATAAACGCCGGCGCAAAGGAGAGGGGCTGGCGGCGGTTTTTCCGGGCCCTGAAATTTATGGTGACGACGATGGCCTGCTGTTGCTCTGCTGGGGGTCGCGGTTTTTCGCTACCTCTATCCGCTTAATTGCGCTCTGGTCACCAGGATTTTGGCTGCGGCTGAGCTTCTGGCGACGGCTGCTTTTTTGCCGAAAGTGGCAATCGTTTTATCCACAACCTGCGGCGCAATCTTGACGTCACCATTATCGCCAGTGATAACCGGGTGTTCGGCCTGACCAAAGGGCAGGCGTCGCCCACCGCGGACGCCTCCGTTACCACCCCGATCCAGCCCGAGGGCAGCGGCGCCGCGGCTCTCAATCCCTGCGCGCTGGCCTTGGTCAGTGGCGCGACCTTTGTCGCCCGCTCCTTTACCGGCAACCAGGAGGAGCTGGTTGACCTGATTAAAAGGGCTTTCCGGCACCGGGGCGCGGCCTTTATCGATCTTTTGAGCCCTTGCGTATCCTTTAATTAGACCAATACCTTTGCCTGGTATCGTCAGCATACCGTACCTCTGGCTGCAGGCCATGAGACGACTGATTTCGACCGGGCTTTGCATCTGGCTCGTTGTGGAGATGATCAGGGGCGTCTGGTGACCGGACTTTTGTATCAGGTTGCGGCTCCGGTTTTCGGGGAAGGGCGCCGGGCTTTACAGGGGGGGATTCTGGTCCGGAGAATGGAGGCGCGCCGACCGATCGCGGTGAAGCGGTTCTTTACCCGCTTTCGCGAATAGGTCGGTCGGGTCGGAAACGATCGCAGAGCTTTATGCGGCTCGATCCAGCACTTGTCGCATGATTTCAGCCAGCACCGCGATGTTTACCGGTTTCTTGATTACCGCCCTGATGCCGGTTCGGGACATGGTGATGTCGTCGCTGAGGTAATTGTAGCCGGAGCAGAGAATGACGGGCATTTCCCGGCGCAGGCAGTTGATTCTTTCGGCCAGTTCGATGCCGGTCAGTCCGGGCATGGTCAGGTCGGTAACCACCAGGTCAAAATCCTGGGGATGTTCACGAAACAGGTGCCAGGCCTGATTGCTGTCAAGGACGGCGGTGGCGCGATAGCCGAGCCGGATGAGCATGGCCTGCATGCTTTCGGCTACCATCTTGTCATCATCAACGATAAGAATCTTTTCATCACCGCCGGGCAGGGCGATCTCGGTTGCGGGAGCGCTTGCCTGCGGGGCGGCTGTATTCCGGCAAGTAAACCTTGAAGGCGGTGCCTTGGCCGATGACACTGTTGACCATGATGACGCCGCCGTGTTCCTTGACGATGCCATGGCTAATAGAAAGGCCCATGCCGGTACCCTTACCTTGTTCCTTGGTGGTAAAAAAAGGATCGAAAATCCTTTGTAAAAGATTTTCTTCAATGCCGCATCCCGTGTCGCTGACCGAAAGTTCAAGGAATTCACTGCCGGCCTGGACCTGTTCAAGCAGGGCGGCGGGCGGGGAGGCCGCCCTTTGCAGACCAACCTTCAGCCGGCCGCCGTTCTTTTCCATGGCATGAAAGGCGTTGGTGCAGAGGTTGACCAGAATCTGATGCATCTGGGTTGGATCCGCCATCACCGCGCCGCAATCGCCGGCGATGATTTCGTCGATACTGATGGTTGCCGGCAGGGTCGAACGCATCATCTTGACAGCTTCCTTGATGATCGGTTGTAGCTGCAGAGGGAATTTTCGTTGTGGGACTGGCGGCTGAAGGTCAGAATCTGATTCACCAGCTCCTTGGCTCGGGCTCCGGCCCGCATGACATTTTCCAGATCCTCGGTTAACCGAGGATCATCTTCATGGTTTAAAATGGTTAGTTCAGTCGGCCAGGACGCCGATGGCTTCCAGTTTCTGGGACTGCTGCAGTTGTTTGAACAGCAGTTTCTTTTCTTTTTCGGCTTTTTTCCGGTCGGTTATGTCCTGGGCAATGGAGAGCAGACGCGGTTGGCCGTCGACCACGATCGCCTCGTGGAAAAACAGACAGGTGGCGGAGTTGCCGTCCGCTTTGTTGATTTGGGTTTAGTTATGACAACCGAAATTTGACCAGTTGTGATTATAGAAAATTGATCACCCTGATTGCAAGATAAAGTTAAGCACTGATGTTCATGGTTAAATTTTAAGTTTGCTTATTGGTAATGTCTTTCCAGAGTTGCTCTCCCTCAGCGGT
>DSCM01000047.1 GCA_011049115.1 Pseudomonadota bacterium | reverse complement strand
GGGTATGAAAGCCGACGACGAAGTCGCGGTTCAGGCGGGAATCGGTGGTTGGAGCACTCCGCTCAGCTACGAGCCGGTCAGAGAGCTGTTGATGGCCTTGAAACTGCCTCCCTATGAACATCTGGGAGAAATCTCTCCGTTGCAGATCTGGCAGCGGTATCGCGGCTTTCTGCTGCTGCTGTTGTCGTTGGCGGGGTTGCTGTTGCTGGCGTTGTTCAGCCTGCTGCGGACCAACCGTCGCGTTCTGGCCTTGCAGGAGCGGCAGAAACAGGTCATTGCCGAACTGCATCAGGCGAAGAACTCGGCTCAGGCTCGCAGTTACCTGGCTCAGGAGCTGCTGGACGCGGTGCCGATTGCGATTCTTTATCTTGACCGGGAAGGCTTTTATCTGGGTTGTAATCAGGCCTTTGAAAAGCTATCCTGCAGAAACCGAAAGGATCTGTTGGGGCGGTCGGGGGCGGAAGTCGCCATCGCCGGGGAACTGCCGGTGGTTGACCGGGATGATTTTCAATTACTGCGTAAAGGCGGCGTTCGAAGCCGTGAGCTTGAAGTCGAAGAGGAAAAGCCGGGTGGCTGTGAGGCCAGGTTTCTGGAGCTCAAAATCAGCGTTTATCGCGAACGGGATCGGCGACCGGCCGGTCTGGTCGGTCTGATCAATGATCTCAGCGCCCATAAAGTCATGACGCGGCGCATGGCCCAGCTCAGCGCGGTGGTCGAGCAGGCGGCCGAGAGCATCGTGGTCACCGATCTCGCGGGCCATTTTCAATATGTCAATCCGGCCTTTGAAAAAAATTCCGGTTACCGCATGTCCGAGGTCATCGGTAAGAAAGCCTCCCTTCTCAAAAGCGGCCGCCAGGAGCAGGCTTTTTACCATGATCTCTGGCAAACCCTGCGCCAGGGCCGAAGCTGGCACGGCAGTTTTGTCAACCGCCGCAAGGACGGCACGCTTTATGACGAGGAGGCGGTGATCTTTCCGGTGCGCAGCGAGTTCGGTGAAATCATCTCGCTGGCGGCGGTGAAACGCGACGTCACTCAGGTTCGGGCCATGCAGACGCAATTGCGGACCGCCCAGCGTCTGGAAGCGGTCGGACAGCTCGCCGCCGGAGTGGCCCACGAACTCAATACCCCGGTCGGTTTCGTCGCCAGCAATTTTGAAAGCATCATCACCTATACGGATAATTTTGTCAGATTGATCGAATTCTATCGCGATTTGACCGCCGAGCTGGCGGAGCAGCTTCCGGCAAGCGGAGCTCTCATTCGGGAGCGGGCTGCGGCGATGGAAGCCGAAATGCAGATGGAATTTATTCTCGAGGATCTGCATGATCTCTTCCGCGAATCGCAGGACGGCTTTGCCCGCATCACCACGATCGTGACCAAATTGCGGGAATTTTCGCGTATCGACCAGCAGGATCAGAAAGAGAGCTTTAATTTCAACCGGGCGATTGAAACCACGTTGGTGGTGGCCCGTAACGAGTATAAGTATCGCGCCGAGATCGAGCTTTTTCTGGCGCCGGAGCTGCCTGAGGTGATGGCCGTCGGCGGCGAGATCAATCAGGTGATTCTTAATCTGATCGTCAATGCGGCGCAGGCGATCAAGGAGCAGGGCCGGGCCACACCCGGCCGCATTACGGTGGCGACCGAATTTGATGACGAGACGGTGCGCTGCATCATCGGCGATGACGGTCCGGGAATCCAGGCAGAAAACCTGGAGCGTATTTTCGATCCTTTTTTCACGACCAAGCCGGTGGGTAAGGGGACGGGGCTCGGGCTTAATATCTCCTATGATATCGTGACTAAAAAACATCACGGCAGTCTGACGGTGGCCTCGGTCGTCGGTCACGGGGCCAGCTTCACGATCAGTTTGCCGCGGCGGCAGAAGCCTGCGGCTAAAAAGAGCGGGGAGTAATAGTACATGTCCGAGGTTAAAAATATTCTTTTTGTCGATGACGAGCGCAGTGTCCTGCGTGCTCTGCGGCGGACCTTCATGAACAGCGGATATCAGCTCTATTTTGCCGATTCCGGCGAGTTGGGCCTGAAGATCCTGGCGGCCGGTCGAATAGACCTGGTGCTGAGCGACATGCGCATGCCGGAGATGGATGGGTACGAATTCCTGCGCCGGGTGCGGGAGCTTTATCCGCGGGTGATTCGGCTGATCCTGAGCGGTTTTGTTGAGGAAAATTATGTTTACACCTGATCGACGGCTCGGCCAAAACCTATCTGGCCAAGCCCTGGCATACCGGAGAACTGCTCTCCCTGGTGGCCGGGCTGGTCGAAACCGAGGATATTCTGGGTTCCGAACGTCTGCTGGCAGTGCTGAACACGGTTACCAGCCTGCCGATGATGCCGGAGATCTATCATTAGGTAATGGCACTGATTGACGCCGATGCCGATTTCGATAAAATCGTGACGGTCATTGAAAAGGACCCGGCGATCATGGCCAAGGTGTTGCAGGTCGCCAACTCGGCATTTTTTAAGAGCGGCACCGCCTCACTGAAAAGAGCGGCGGTTTTCATCGGGCTCATGACCCTGAAGGATATCGTGGTGGGCAGCGCCGTTTTCCAGACCCTGTCGGGGCCGCCCCTGGCCGACTATGACCCTGAACTGAGCTGGAAACATGCGGGGCTCTGCAATCGTCTGCTGAGCGAGATGCACGAGGCGGTGCATGATGAAAAACCGCCCGAGGATATCGCCGAGATCGGTTTGCTGCACAATGTCGGCGAACTGTTGCTGCTTAAATATTTTCCGCAGGCCCTGAACCGGATCGTAGCCTTGCGGCAACAAAATCCCGACCGCGAGCTTCTGAGCTTCTGTTACTTGAAAAAGAGATTGTCGGGGCCGATCACGCCGAGCTCGGCGCATATCTGCTGAACTGGTGGAATATGCCTTATCCGCTGGTTGAGGCTGCTCTTTATCATAATAATCCGCTGGCCGTGCTCAGCCCCAACCGGCAAAATGTCATTCTTCTTCATATTGCCGATCATCTGGCCCGGATTGAGATGGGCCTCAAACCGGTCAAGGCCCTGGACCAGGAAATTATGGCCCAGTCCGGGTTGCCGTCCGCCCTCGCGGAACGCTGCCGGCTCGCCTGAAAAACTCTTTGCCCGAATTTACCGGGATGGCGAATATGGAAAAAAAACCGATAATCCTGCTGGTTGATGATGAGGAAATGGTGCTTAAGGCCCTGACGCGGACTCTTCTGGATCCCGACTGGGAACTTTTGACCGCCAACAGCGGGGCTCAGGCCCTGGCCTTAATGGCGGAACATCAGGTGGCCGCGATTATCAGCGATCAGCGCATGCCCGGCATGAACGGGCTTGGAACTTCTCGGTGAGGTCAAGCGCCGTTATCCGGAGGTCGTGCGCATGGTTCTGACCGGTTACGCCGAAATGAATGTGGTGGTCAAGGCCATCAACCAGGGGGAAGTTTATCGTTTTTTCACCAAACCCTGGGACGGCGAGGAACTGCGCCAGGCCCTGCGGAAGATTGTCGAGCGTCTGAACGAAGACCGGAACCGGGTTGCCGCGGTCGGCGCGCAGTTGCTGCAGGCCAATCTCGATACCGTCATGGCCCTGGCCGAGGCGATTGAACTGAAAGATCACTATACCAAGGGGCATTGCAGCCGGGTCCGGGAGGGATTACAGCTTGCAAATGGCCCTGGCGTTGAACTCGGGCCCCGAATTCTGCCGCGACCTGGTCTATACCAGTCTGCTGCATGATTGTGGCAAGATCGGTGTCAGCGAAGCGATTCTCAATATCAATGGTCCCTTGAACGAGGAACAATTTGCGGAGGTCAAAAAACATTCTCAGCTGGGGTTTGAAATTACCAGCAAGATTGATTATCTGCGTCCGGCCAGCATCATCATTCGGCAGCACCATGAGCGCTGGAATGGGCAGGGATATCCGGGCGGTTTACGGGGCGAGGAAATCTTTCTCGGCGCCCGTATCGTGGCGGTGGCCGATACCCTTGATGCCATGACCTCGAGTCGACCCTACCGCCGGGCGCTGGACTTCAAAGCCGCGATCATTGAACTGCGAGCTCTGTGGGGCAGTCAGCTGGACCCGCGCCTGGTTGATGTTTTTATCTCTCTGCTGACCACCGAGACCAGCGGGGCTGGGATCGCAGAAACTGCGCCGCGTCGGTTGTTGCTGGTGGGCGTTGCTCCGGAAATCACCCGCATGATGGTCGAAGCCCTGCCGGCGGAGCGTTATCATCTGACCGGGGTCGATGCGAGCGAGCAAGCCTTGTCTTTGCTGGAGTGTTCCGACATGGTCATCTGTGCCCTGTGCCCGGTTGAGATGGATGCTTGCCTCGGTTTTCTGGCGGAGTGCCGGCGTTCCCGGCCGCAGGTGATTCGCATCATGCAGATTGAGAATAAAGACATGGAGAGAATCACCGAAACCATCAACCAGACCGGTCTCTATGCCTATCTGGTCAGCCCCTTGCGTGCCGATGAAATCCTGGCCCTGATTGAGAATGCTTTTGAATGGCGGGCGATGGCGGAAAATCTTGATTTTGACGGACTGGTTCCGGTAACTGCTAACGCAGAGGATCAACGTGTGACAACGCCTGAAAATGGCAAAAAACAGGCGGGCACGGTAAACGTTTCGAAGGCGAAGCGTTCGAAACCCGCGCGACGTACATAAAAGTACGCCGCGGTGAGACTCTTCCGACCTTGGCCGGGAAGCTTGAGGGGAAACGAAGCCGGTGAAGTGGTTACCAAGCCATCAAAGGAAAGAGGTTTAAAATGACGCGGTGGTTGCCGAATGATTCACCTTGCCGGATAATGATTGTCGACGACGAGCCTCGGGTGGTTGCCGCCGTGCGGCGGATTTTTGCGGCCTCGTCCCAAATCCTAGTCAAAGGGGCGACAAGTCCTTTGCAGGCCCTGGACATGGTGCGGCGTTTTTCCGATCTGCGCCTGATTATCAGTGACTATCTGATGCCGGAGATGGATGGACTTAAGTTTTTGGCGGAGGTAGATCGGCTGCGGCCGCAGGTCGTCCGCATTCTGCTGACCGGTCATGCCGATCTCGAAACCGCTCTGCGGGCCATTAATCAGGTCGGGGTTTACAAATTCATTCTCAAGCCCTGGAACAACCATGATCTTTACTGGACGGTGATGCGGGCCCTGGAGCTGGATGCGGCTCGCCGGGAGAATCTGGTTCTGCAGGAAAGGATAGATTAACAGGCCCTTCTCCTGGCGCGGGTGGAAAAGCTTTATCCCGGAATCTCCCATATAGAAAGGGACCCTGACGGTGCCGTAATCCTTACGGATGAATGATTTGCATGGTTTTTGCTGAACTAGATTGGCATCCGGTTGGTTGACGACCGTGACGCCAGGGGAGACAGGGCTTTTGTATGGTGGTGGATAAAAAACACAGCATTCTCTTCGTGGATGATGAGGAGCGCGTACTTAAATCCCTGAAAAGGGGGCTTATCAGCGAACCATATCGGGTTCTGCTGGCTCTCAGCGGCATGGAAGCGTTGGAAATCATGGCCCGGGAACCGGTACGGGTCATTGTTTCCGACATGAAAATGCCGGAGATGAACGGGCTTGAGCTGCTGCAGCAGGTAGCCCTGAAATATCCCGATGTCGTTCGGCTGGTACTTTCCGGCTATTCCCATACAAGTACCGTGATCGCCGCCGTCAACGAAGGTCGAATCTTCCGTTATATTACCAAGCCCTGGAGTGTCGATAACGACATTAAACCGGCTTTGAACGCCGCCCTCGGACTCTATGAAAAGAGGCTCAGGGAACATCAGGAAGCGGCAAGGTTGCAAAATGACAATCTGCACCTGCAAACCGAGCTCGTTGACGGTCGCCGGGCGGTTTCCCAGACCAAAAAGGTGGCCGGCGAGATCTATCTGCGCAAGACCAATGTCCAACGCCGTTCGTTGGGGCGGATGCAGAACCTGCTCAATCAGATTGCCGGACTGGCCGTCAATCTCGAAATGGAAGATCTTGATCCCGACAGTCGGCAGATGGCGACGGCGATCCGGACCATCTGTCACGGCGCCCTGGAGGGTCTTGATAAGGTCTTTCTCTATAATGCGCTTGAGGCGGGAGATCGTCAACCGCAAAACGCCGAGGTCGAGCTGTTTCCTTTGCTGGGCGAGCTTGAGGCGGAGACCAGAAAACGAGCCCGTGAAAACGCTTTAACCGTAGTGTTTGAGAAGGCTAAAGGTCTGCCCCAGAAGATTCTGACCGATGCCGAACTGTTGCGGCGCATGCTTTGGGAGCTTCTTGATAATGCTCTGGTCTTTACACCGGCCGGAGGAATTTTAGTTTGCAGTTGTGAGTTCTTTCCGGTTGTCGGAGAGGTGGGCCGGGCTCGTTTGCAGTTAACTGTTCGTGACACCGGGCCCGGCCTGGATTATGGCCAGGTAAAGGATCTGCTGCAGCCCTTTGCCTGTGGAGAAAACAGCCGTAACCGTCCGGTCTGGGGGGTGGTTTGAGCCTGGTTCGTTTGATCGCTGTGCGGATGGGTGGTGATTTAAAAATCGATGGCAGTGATCAGGGCTGTCAGGTGGTTGTCGAAATTGGAGTGGTTACCGGTTGATTATGCTTGCAAAAAGTACCTCTAAAAGTCAGGCCCTGGCCGCAGTCCAGCATTTTGTCGAAACTGAAAAACGAATTCCTCAACTGCCGCAGATTTTGCTCAGGGTTGAAGCCACCCTTGATAATCCCGGGGCCGGCGGCGCCCTGCTGGCCAAGGTGATTCTCGAGGATCCGGCTCTGACCGCACAGGTTCTGAAAGTCGCCAATTCGACCTTTTATAACCCGCTGGGAAACAAGGTCAATACCGTCAGCCGGGCGATTGTGGTTCTGGGTTTTGATAATATCAGGCGTCTGGTTCTGGGTCTGAGCGTTTCCCGAATGCTTACCCTGGTGCCGCGTTGGTCGGCGTACCGCTCTCTCTGGAGGCATTCCCTGGCGGTCGGTTTGCTGGCCCGGGATCTGGCCCGGCTTAAGAACGTCGCCGATACTGAAGTTGTGTTCGTGGCCGGGTTGTTGCATGACGTGGGCAAGTTTATTCTGGGTCATCTCCATGGCCGGGAATACGCTGAGATTCTTGAAAGAAGTTTCAGAGAACCAGACTTCGACCTCTGTCGGGCTGAAAATGAATTATTTTTCTGCGATCACCAGTCTGCCGGCGTGGTCCTCGCCAAAAGTTGGGGGCTGCC
>DSCM01000046.1 GCA_011049115.1 Pseudomonadota bacterium | reverse complement strand
GCCCCCCACGGATAAGGGTACGTAGTGTCTCATGTATTTTTTTCATGTACTTCTCGCAGAATTCTGCATGTTTATTGAAAGCGATAGTAGCCATGGGTGAGGTAACAGCCAAATCAAAGGAATGCTTTTTGTTCTGCAACTGAATTTGTCGTTCATGTGCAGCATGATCTCTTAGTAGTTGGTAGAGGGCGCCGATTAATGCTCCAACAGCAGGCATGGCTGTAATACCCTTAAACAACTCTGAAATTGGTAGGGTTATCGTAATAGCCACTGACAGGACAAATACAGTTATCGCCCCCAAATAAGTCAATTTTTTATATGGCACCATTTTTTAATTCCTATCACGAGCCGCTTAACAGTATAAATAGACCACGTCATTCGATGGAATAATAGGTCGGATACAAATTTCATATTTGATCTTCGCTATAGGCAAAGAACTCATTTGCTGTCAAGTTGATAATTTATTTTGTCAGTATTTTTGTCAATCATTTAAGTGTGATTACAGCCAACAATGATATGGCGCGTTTCACTTCGGCGGTTGCTTGCTCTCGCCTTCAGCCTTTAGATTTGCTGTTAAGATTACAGAATAAAGTCAAAAGACAACGTTGGCGAGGGGGTGGGGGATATGCGCCCGGATGGTATCCGGGCTTTCTTGACCCTCTTGCCGTGGTCGGAGGTTCCCTCAGTGTCCTCATGGGTAGGTTTTTAAGGTCGCGCTTGCCAAGAACAAAATTTTGTTGTAGTAATGAACCCCTATCCCACAGGTATCCCGCAGTTTTTTTCGGCTGGGGGAATTTGCTTGTTTTGCCGCCGTCTCTTCCCGAAGGTGGTATAATAGGAACATTTAATTTTATAAGGAGGTTTTACTGATGGCCAGCTTAAAGGGAACCAGGACCGAAAAGAATATACTGACGGCTTTTGCCGGTGAAAGTCAGGCCCGTAACCGCTATAATTATTTTGCCGCCCAGGCTAAAAAAGAGGGTTATGTCCAGATTGCCGAGATCTTTGCTGAAACCGCAGACCAGGAAAAGGAGCACGCCAAGCGTCTTTTCAAATTGCTTGAAGGGGGAGAGGTTGAAATCAGCGCCGCTTTTCCCGCCGGCGTGATTGGCTCGACGCTGGATAATCTGAAAGAGGCGGCCGCCGGAGAAAATCATGAGCATAGCGCGATGTATCCGGAATTTGCCCGGATTGCCCGCGAGGAGGGTTTTGCCGCGATTGCCGAGATCATGCTGGCGATCGCCGTGGCTGAAAAACAGCATGAAAAACGTTATCTTGATCTGGCCGCCAATATTGAAACCGGTCGGGTTTTTAAAAAGGCGGCGGTGGTGACCTGGCGTTGTCGCAACTGCGGCTATCTGCACCAGGGCCAGGAAGCACCGAAAGAATGTCCGGCCTGCGCCCATCCGCAGGCCCATTTCGAACTGCTGGGTGAAAATTACTGATCTTAACGCGGCATTATTTCGGTTGTACGGGTAAAAAAGGCCGGATCCTTTTTGGGGCCGGCCTTTTCTGCAAGCAGTTGATGAGGTGGGTTCCGATGTTTCTTGAGAAAAGGGTGGGCATGAAAAGGTTTTTTGGAGTCATGGGACTGGTGTTGCTGGGGCTGGCGCTGCTGCTGGCGGGTTGTGAATATCCGTTGAGCCTGATCGACAGCGCCGGGCAAAAAGTCAGGCTGACTTGCAGGCCCCTGCGGATAGTTTCCCTGGCGCCCGAGGTCAGCGAGATCGTCGCGGCGCTGGGGGCCGGGGATAGACTGGTTGGGATTACTTATCACAGCAGTTCACTGGCCGGGCTTGAACATTGTTCTCTTATTGGTGGTTTTCAACAGCCGTCCCTGGAACGAATTCAGAGTTTGTCTCCGGATTTGATCTTTATCACACCATCCCATAATCACCTGCGCGGCGTTCTTGAACATAACGGTTGCCGGGTGCTTGCCATGGCCAGCCGAACCCAGGCGGAGATTTTCGCCAATATCGAGCTCGTCGGTCGCCTGGTTGGTCGATCCGCGCAGGCGGCAGAGTTGCTTGCCGGCATGCGGGAAAAGATAGCTTTGCTGAAAAAAAAGGTCGACCTTATTCCCGTGGCCGAACGGCGTCGGGTTATGGTGATGATGAGTCAGGATAGATTTCTCCTGCCGGGAGATGACTCGTTTCAGAATGAGCTGATCCGGGTTGCGGGCGGAATTGCGCCGGTCTGGGGCAAAACGGGAGATGTGGTCGAGGTCGACGTCGCGCAAATCCAAGCTTTTGATCCGCAGGTAATCTATAGCTGCAAACCAACCGAGCATATCAAAAATCTTTTCGGCCGGCCGTCCTTAATCGGGATCACGGCAATCGTGGATACTCAGATTTATAATTTCCCCTGTGATTTTACTTGTCGAGCGAGCACTCATTTTGCCGATTTCGCCGCCTGGCTGGCATCAGTGATCTATTCCGACTTTTTCAGTCGTTCCGACCACCTGGTTCTGACGGAACAGGTGGTGCGAAGAGAAGCCATGGTCCTTGACTTTCCCTATGTCCGCCGGGCTGAAGTCGTGGAATCGCGAGTGGCTGATTTTATTCAGCGTACCCTGGTGATTGATTTTACCGAGCCGATGGCGGTTCATTCCACCCTGGAAGGGGTGTGCGCCGGAATCAGCACGGTTGGCAATCATTATCTTTCGCCGCCGACCTGGAATCTGGTGCATTATCTCGGAGCACCTGATTTTAAAAAAAAGATTACGTCCCTGCTGGAGCGTGATCCGGAAAGGTGCGCCCTGCTTTTTACCGGGGCCGACATGAATAATCTGTCTTGCCGGGAGGCTTCCTTTCAGGATTTGCGGGTCGCGGCCCTGGTCACGGCCGGGGTGAAATCCAACGCGATGCGCATGGGCGCCGAAGAGGGATATTATTATGAAGCTCCCGGGGCCGTCGATCCGGGCACCATCAATATAATTCTTCTAACTAATGCCCGCCTTGCGCCGAAGGCTCAGAGTCGAGCCCTGCTCAGCGCCTGCGAAGGCAAAAGCGCGGCGCTTCAGGATCTGGATATTCGCGCCGCCAGTGACCCCGCTTTTCTTCAGGCCACCGGAACCGGAACCGACAATATCATTGTTGTGGAAGGCCGGGGGCGGCCCATTGAGAATGCCGGCGGCCACAGCAAAATGGGAGAATTGATTGCCGGCACGGTTTATAATGCCGTGATTGAAGCGGTGCGACGTCAAAACGGCATTGTTGCGGAACGTGACATCTTTCAGCGACTTCAGGAACGGCGAGTGACGGTCTATGATTTTATTGCGGATTGCAACTTGGAACCTGACGCCGATGGCGGAGCGCTGACCGCCGCGGTCGAGGACTTGCTGTTGCAGTCGAGCTACGCCGGTCTGCTTGAGCTCAGCCTGGCTTTAAGTGACGCCTGGCAGCGGCATCAGCTTGGCAGCCTGGATGATTTTCGCCGGCGCTGTGAGCAGGTGGCGGCGGAAATAAGTGGTTGTTCGCAGAGCTTACGGTTTGATCGTTACCATGGTCCACTCCTGCCCGAGCCCCTGCGCCTGGCCTTGGAAGCCTTGTTGGCTGGGGTTACGGCGCGGCCCGGAGCAACGATCGCCGGCGCCGGGACGCCGGCTGAAAATTAGTGCGGTTATTTCAGGAATCAGCCGATCTTGCAGGGGGCCATGGTTTCTAAGGTCGCCGGGAAACTTTTTATTCAGAAGATTTTAAAGAGCCAGTATTTAAAATCGAAAAAATGGAGAACCTTCTGGGTGAATTCGACCTCCTGAACCCGGGCGGCGAGTTCCTGAAGGGCAACCCGGTTGTGAGCGATGTGTCTATTCTGAGCTTGCTCAAGACCGCCGGCGGCGATAAAGCTACGGATGTTTTCCATCTCCCCGGCATCCAACCAAATACCATGCCGACCGCAGATGTCGATCATGACCCCGGAAACCTCCTGAAAGTTTTTTTTGTCATCGGGGTGCCGCAACGCACGCAGCTCAGGTAACCGGGATCATTTTGTCGGGGTGGCCGTTGGTATTCACGCGGCAGGTTTTGGTCTTGATAGACATCGCGTTCAGAGGTCAGGTAGGAAAATTCTCGGCGGTCGAACCAGAGACCGGCGCAAAGTGGGCAGATTTCGGCATCTGTTTGCCGATAGTCATAGGGTTCAAGGGCAACCTTGCAACGGGGGCAGAAGGCATTCCGGTGGGGATCTGAAACCCGGTTTTCATGGCCGCAGTGGGGGCAGTATCGACTTTTGGGGTTGATCGGTTTGCCGCAGGCGGCGCAGAATGAAAGGGGGGTCATGGCGGTTTCTCTCCGGCAAAAGCTTCCTGGGGGGTTATCCGTTACAGAAGAATCATGCCGAAGTATTATTTCATAAACTTCCCGCTAAGGCAAGGGTCTTCAATCCCCACGCCGTGGAACTCTGCTCGACAAACCGATCTGATGATTTCTTTCGCCTTTTTCCCGTTAAATAAAATAGTATTTTAGCCTTGACAATCTAATGACGTTCAGTTAATAGGATCTCGGAATGAGTCTTCATTCATTTTTTTTGATTGGTCCAGGGTTTAATTTTTAGGAGTGAGAGATGAATCTGGTAAAGATTTTTTTTGAACAGGCGCGGCGGCTCGATCAGAAGGTTGCCATGAAAGTGAAACGCAACGACGTCTATTTTGACATCAGTTGGCGGGAGTTCGCAGTCAAGGTGGAAGAAGTGGCCGGGGGCTTGCTGGCCGCGGGACTGGAAAAAGGTCAAAAGGTTGCGCTGCTTTCCGAGAATCGTCCCGAGTGGGCCTTTGCCGATTTGGGCATTCTTGCCTGCGCCTGCGCCGATGCGCCGGTTTATCCAACCAATCTCGCTCCCCAGGTTGAGTATATTGTCAATGACTCGGATTCGGTTTTTCTTTTTGTCTCAAACGCCGATCAGCTTAAAAAAAGTTTGGCGATTGTCGATAAATGTCCGAAATTGAAAAAAATCATTGTTTTTGAAGACATGGGGGAGACGGAGTCGCTTCGACATGAACGGGTTATGACCCTGTCTCAGTTGTTGTCCACCGGTCGTGAATGGCTCAAGAAGAACCGCGCATCTTTCGAGGCCGGCTGGCAGAATATCAACGATGATGATCTGGCCACGCTGATTTATACTTCCGGAACCACCGGAGATCCCAAGGGCGTCATGCTGACCCACGGTAATTTTATCACTAACGTTGCCGCATCCAGCAATTGTGTCCGGGTTGACGGTAATGATGTTTTTCTTTCCCATCTTCCTTTAAGCCATGTTTTTGAGCGGATGGCCGGTTATTATCTGCCGATTTATAATGGCGCGGTGATCGCTTACGCCGAATCGATTGAAAAGGTTTCCCAGAACATGATGGAAGTCCGGCCGACCATCATGATCAGTGTGCCGCGTCTTTTTGAAAAAATATTCGACCGTATCTATGATGGCGCGCAGCAGAGTAAGGGGTTGAAGAAACAATTGATCTTCTGGGCTTTCGGCGTGGCGGATCAACTTTCCGCCGCCTTGCGCGAGAATCGTCAGCCTGGAGCCTGGTTGCTCTGGCAGCGTAAGCTTGCCAAGAAATTGGTTTTCAGCAAGCTGGGAGAAAAGCTTGGCGGACGTCTGCGTTTTTTCATTTCGGGCGGCGCTCCCTTACCCCAGAAAATCGCCGAGTTTTTTTACGGCACCGGCTACCCTATTTATGAAGGTTACGGCTTGACGGAAACCTCTCCGGTGCTGGCGGTCAATTATCCCGGGCATATGAAGTTCGGCATGGTCGGTCCGGTTCTTGAGGGGGTTGATTTGAAAATCGCGGCGGATGGTGAAATTATCGCCAAAGGTCCGAACATTGCCCTGGGCTATTATAAAAACCAGGCGGCCACCGATGAAGCCTTTGTCGACGGTTGGTTTCATACCGGCGATGTCGGGGTGCTTGATGCCGAAAATTATCTTAAAATTACGGATCGCAAAAAGGATCTGATCGTTACCGCCGGCGGCAAGAATATCGCGCCGCAACATCTTGAAAATCTGCTCAAGATGGATAAGTACATAACCGAGGCCATGCTCTATGGTGATCGCCGGAAATTCATCTCCGCCCTGCTGGTTCCGGATTTCGAGAAGGTCGAGGAATATGCTTTGAAAAATGATATCCTTTTCACCGACCGCAAAGGCTTGCTTGAAAATCCGGAGATTCGCGCCATGCTGGGCCGGCGTATTGAAAAGGTGCATCAGGAAAACAATATTCCCTCTTATGAACAGATCAAGAAATTCGTCACCTTGGATAGTGAATTTACAATGGACAAAAATGAAGTGACGCCGACCCTGAAACTTCGGCGTAAAATCGTAACCGCCAAATTTCAGAAAGAACTGGATGCTCTTTATGAAGAGTAGGGTTTCGGCGGTGTCCGGTAAGGGTTCCGGCGTGTCGGACGATCCGCGGAAACGAGCCAAGTATCTGGCGATAATAGAAGCGGCGCTGGAAGCTTTTTCCGAATATGGTTATCATGATTGCCAGGTGGCGAAGATCGCCAAGAAGGCCGGGGTTGCCGATGGCACCATCTACCTTTATTTTGCCAATAAAGAAGAGGTTCTGGTCTCGGTTTTTCAGGAAAAGATCAATCGCCTTATCGTTGATATTGAGGCGCTGACCAATGATTGTGATAACGCATGGCAGAAGATTGAAATTCTGGTGCGTTATCATTTAACAACTTTGGGAGAAAATCCGGTGCTGGCCAATTTTCTTCAGATCCAGTTACGTCAATCGAACCCCAGTATTCGCCATGGCATCGCCGGGCCTTTGCGTAATTTTTACCGGCTGATCGAAGGCTTTGTCGGTGAAGGACAGGCCCAGGGAGTGATTGACGCCAAAGTTAATGTCAAGATCGCCCGCAAAGTCATCTTCGGCAGTATCGATGAGGTGGTCAGCTGCTGGGTTTTAAGCCGGCGTCGCTATGATCTGAAAGCGATGGTAGACGGTATTCTTTATGTCTTGGGCCGGGGTCTGCGTAGCGATGGCCGGACCCCGGGTGGATCTCAGTGAAAAAATTTTTTTTCTTATTGATGAGTGAACGCTCAGTCATAACGGGTTGAAATAGAGGTTACAATCAACAAAAGCTTGATTTTTACAAGCAGATTAAACAGGAGGTAGAAATGGGTAATGGTTTGGTCAACGTCAGGGATCAGAAGTTTCTGCTCTTTGAACAGATGGGGATCGACAAGCTTTTTAAATCGCGGAAATATGGCGAGTATACGCTGGATGATGCGGCCATGATGTTGGGTGAAGCGGAGAAACTGGCGGTCAACGTGATGGTGCCGACTTATGCCGAAGGTGATCGGGAGGGCTGTACTTTCGCGGATGGTAAGGTCAAGACCCCCGCCTGCTATCATGAAGCCTACGCTAAAATTTGTGAAGCCGGTTGGAATTGTGCCGCCCGTGATCCGGAAGTCGGCGGTCAGGGCATGCCCCTTTTATTGTTTTCCGCTTGCGCCGAACTTTTCAACGCGGCCAACTTTTCCCTGATGATGTACCCTGGCCTGACTTGTGGCGCCGCGGCTCTGATCGAGAAATTCGGCAGTGAAGAACAGAAAAAAAAATATATGAGTAAAATGTATGCGGGGGAGTACGGCGGCACCATGTGCCTGACTGAACCCGGGGCCGGCAGCGATGTCGGAGCTTTGCGCACTAAAGCCGTCAAGCAAGGCGACGGCACTTATAAAATAACCGGAACTAAAATGTTTATCTCAAGCGGTGATCATGATCTGTGCTCCAATAATATTCATGCCGTTCTCGCTCGAATTGAAGGTGATCCGGCTGGGACCGACGGTATTTCCATTTTTATTGTGCCGAAAATCAGGGTTAATGATGATGGATCTCTCGGAAGCGGTAACGATGTTCTGACCGGCAATATTGAACACAAGATGGGCATCAAGGGATCGGCAACCTGTACCCTTAATTTTGGGGAAAATGACGACTGCGTCGGTGAACTGCTGGGTCGTGAACGCCAGGGGATGGCGATCATGTTTCACATGATGAACGAAGCCCGCCTGGAGGTCGGCATGCAGGGACTCGGCCACGCTTCCGCCGCCTTCGAACATGCCCGCGATTATGCTCGGGAAAGGATTCAGAGTCGCGCCATTTGGGATATGACCAATCCCGAAGCCCGGGCCGTCCCGATTATTGAACATCCGGATGTGCGCCGCAGCCTGTTGTGGATGAAGTCCTATGTGGAGGGTATTCGCGCTCTGAACTATTATGTCGCCTTCGCTTTTGATCGGGCCGAGATCGCCGAGGATGAAGTGGAAAAGAAAAAATGGCGGGGCATTCTGGAGCTGCTGACTCCGGTCTGTAAGGCTTTTTCCTCCGACAAAGGGGTGGAAATCTGTTCCTTGGCAATAGATATTTACGGAGGCTACGGCTATTGTTCCGAATATCCGGTTGAGCAGTATCTGCGGGATGTCAAAATCGCCTGTATCTATGAAGGCACCAACGCCATTCAGGCCCTTGACCTGGTTGGCCGCAAACTTACCCGGGATCGGGGGCAGGCTTTGAAAAATCTGTTCGCCGAAATCGGGAGTACGGCCGCCCGGGCGGCCG
>DSCM01000045.1 GCA_011049115.1 Pseudomonadota bacterium | reverse complement strand
CCTTGATATCTTCAATGATGTCCGGATCATCGACCCTTTCAAACGTAACTCCAACTCTACCATTTTGGCCACCGGGTTTTTTGTTTCTTTTTTTCCGGGGCTGCCGTTTCCTCAAGGGATCGGCTGATGGCGGCATTTGTTCTTCGTCCCGAATCAGGGCCTGTACTTTTTCGATGGTTGCCTGGATATCGATATTTTCAATTGTCATTCGATTTTCTCCCTGTGTTGTGGAAGCATTATAACACAGGTTTTAAAAGCAAAATTTCGCTCAATATAATCGATTTTACGGGACTTTAAATTTTGGCGCCGGGCAAGAAGCTATGTGTGCTGGGAAAGACTGCAGTATCAGTTCAACACAGACTTCCTGCAGCCAAAATATGATGACTTGTTTGGGCAAACCAAAAATCGAAAAAAATGGCCAAAACCCGAGTCAAGTTTTTTTAGATTTAGCAGTTTTTTTTGCTGAATAATTACCCCAGTTTTTCAACAATCCTTTCCGCAAGTTCCTCCGCCGACCGCCGACCGGCGGAGGCTACAAATTCCGGGTTTTCCGGGGGCTCGTAAGGCGAGTCCACGCCGGTAAAGTTGATCAGCTGTCCGCTGCGGGCTTTGCGATAGAGACCTTTGACATCGCGCTGCTCGCAGATTTCCAGCGGCGTATCGACGTAGATTTCATAGAATTCACCGGGTTCGAAAAGCGAGCGAGCGAGCTGGCGTTCGCTGCGGAACGGCGAGATGAAAGAAACCAGCACGATCATCCCGGCATCGACGAAGAGTTTGGCCACCTCGGCCACCCGGCGAATGTTTTCGACCCGATCGGCATCGGTAAAGCCCAAGTCGCGATTGAGACCGTGGCGCACGTTGTCACCGTCGAGGAGATAGGTGTGGCGGCCCATTGAGTGCAGTTTCTTTTCCACGAGATTGGCAATCGTCGATTTCCCCGAGCCCGAGAGACCAGTAAACCACCACACCGCCGGCTGCTGGTTCAGAGCCGCGGCCCGGGTCTGCTTGTTCAGATCCACAGCCTGCCAATGGATGTTGGTGGCCCGGCGCAGGGCGTAATCGATCATCCCGGCGCCGACCGTGGCATGGCTGAATTTATCGATCAGAATAAAGCTGCCAGTGGACCGGTTCTCCGTGTAGGGATCGGCGGGCACCGGGCGGTCGAGAGCGAGATTGCAGACCCCGATTTCATTGAGTTTCAGGGTTTTGGCAGCCTGGTGCTCCAGGGATTTGATGTTGAGTTTATATTTTAATTCGGTCACCTGGGCGGTAACCGTGGCCGTACCGGTTTTGAGAAAATAGCCGCGGCCGGGAAGCAGGGGTTCCTCATGCATCCAGACCAGCCGGGCCTGGAACTGGTCGGCATATTCAGACCGGTTCCCAGCATCGACCAGCAGATCCCCGCGGCTGATGTCGATTTCATCCTCCAGAACCAGAGTCACCGCTTCCCGGGCGCCAGCCTTTTCCCGATCGCCGTCGAAGGTGACAATCCGACTCACCCGGCTGATCTGCCCGGAAGCGGCCACGGCAACCTGGTCGCCGACGCCAACCCGGCCGGCGGCGATGGTGCCGGAAAACCCACGAAACTGATGATCCGGGCGGTTGACCAACTGCACCGGCAGGCGAAAAAATTTGTCGCCAAGGTCATCAGCCACGTTTACGGTCTCAAGCCAGGCCAGCAGCGTGGAACCACGGTACCAGGGCATCTGCGTACTGGCGGTGATGATGTTGTCGCCCTTCAGGGCCGATACCGGGATAGCGGCGATTTCGTCAAAATCAAGCTGACGGGCAAAATCGGCGTAGGCTTCGTGCAGGACGGCAAAAGCCTCGGCAGAGAAATCAACCAGATCCATTTTATTGACCGCCAGGACGACGGCGCGAATCCCCATCAATGAAACCAGGATACTGTGGCGCCGGGTCTGGGGGAGGATGCCTTTGCGGGCATCGACGAGAATCACCGCCGCTCGGGCGGTCGAGGCCCCGGTGACCATGTTGCGGGTATATTGTTCGTGGCCGGGGGTATCGGCGACGATAAATTTGCGTTTATCGGTGGCAAAAAAGCGATAGGCCACGTCGATGGTAATTCCCTGCTCACGCTCGGCCATCAGGCCGTCGAGAAGCAGGGCATAATCGATATTATCGCCCTGGGTGCCCTGGCGACGACTGTCGGCTTCGAGGGCGGCGAGCTGGTCTTCGAAGATCAGTTTCGAGTCCCAGAGCAAACGGCCGATCAGGGTGCTTTTGCCGTCGTCAACGCTGCCGCAGGTGATAAAGCGCAGCATGTCCTTGTTCTGCTGACCGGCAAGATAGGCGCGGATTTCTTCGATTGAGGCGCTGCGGGATAACTGCGACATCAGAAATAGCCTTCCTGTTTCTTGCGCTCCATGGAGCCGGCGGTATCGAAATCAATGAGCCGACCCTGGCGTTCGGAGGTCCGGGCCAGCAACATTTCGCGCACGATTTCCTCCAGAGTGACGGCAACCGATTCGATGGCCCCGGTCAAAGGATAACAGCCCAGGGTACGAAAACGCACGACTTTGTACCGGATTTCTTCGCCGGGCGCCAGTTTCAGACGGTCGTCATCGACTAAAATCAGCATCCCGTCGCGCTCGACCACCGGGCGTTCGGCGGCGAAATAGAGCGGCACGATGGGGATCTGTTCCTGATAGATATATTGCCAGACATCGAGTTCGGTCCAGTTGGAAAGCGGAAAAACGCGAATGCTTTCGCCGGGCTTGACCCGGGTGTTGTAGAGGTTCCAAAGTTCGGGCCGTTGATTTTTGGGATCCCAGCGGTGGCTGGCGGTACGAAAAGAAAAGATGCGTTCCTTGGCCCGCGATTTTTCCTCGTCGCGCCGGGCGCCGCCGAAAGCGGCGTCGAAACCGTATTTGTCGAGAGCCTGCTTTAAAGCCTCGGTTTTCATGATATCGGTGTAGAGAGCCGAGCCGTGGGTGAAAGGGTTGATGTCCCGGCGCACGCCGTCTTCGTTGGTATAGACTAAAAGATCAAAGCCGTGCTCGCTGCGCATACGCTCGCGGAAGGTAATCATCTCGCGAAATTTCCAGGTCGTATCGACATGCATCAGGGGAAAGGGAATCCGGCCGGGATAAAAGGCCTTCCGGGCCAGGTGCAGCATCACCGCCGAATCCTTGCCGATCGAATAGAGCATCACCGGGTTGCGGAATTCGGCGGCCACCTCGCGCATGATATGGATGCTCTCGGCTTCGAGCAGCTGAAGATGGGTTAAAGTTTCGGACATGGGGAGCAAAACCTTTTAGTGGCCTTACAGGTTGTTTTCTTGTTTTTTCAACAGTTTTTTATAACAAAAAGGTGTTGCGACAAAGCGTTTTTTTTAATTCACAGAGAATTTCGAGGCCATAAGCGACCTAATCTTGGTTGTTTTTCGCTTCGAAGCTCCTTATTCAGTCCGCCGGTTTGATTTTTT
>DSCM01000044.1 GCA_011049115.1 Pseudomonadota bacterium | reverse complement strand
TTTAAAAACCATATACAGAAAAGGTCGCTGTGGGTGGTCAATTTTCCGTAATCACTAGCTCTTTAACTGATCAATTTTAGAGTATCACAACCAGCCGTTACCCTTTCCGGGCCAAAGAGCGAAAAAGGGATTGACAAGCGCGCCCATCTCGGCTAAAAGTCCGCATCTTCGCGGCGGACGTTGGTTTTACCTGGGCGCAGAAGATTTGTGGGCCATTAGCTCAACTGGCAGAGCAACTGACTCTTAATCAGTAGGTTCGCGGTTCGATTCCGCGATGGCCCACCAGTAAAATCAAAAGGCTTAGCTGACATTTGTTAGCTAAGCCTTTTTTCTTTTCTGAGGTTGGGGGCCGGTTTGGGGGCCACTTGGTTTCATTTCGCCACTTTTTATTTGCGGCCTGAAAACCCGTTACCCGCTCTCAAAGTAACTCTTCCATAAGGGTAACACAACGTCATGCTTCCGATACCGGAATCCACTCGAAGGTAGCCTGGGTCTTCAAGTCGGGCGATGATCGTCTATTCCAGCTTTTCCTCGGTGAATTTCACACCTCACCATTTACCTTTCATCATCTCAGAGATTCCACTCCACCTTCAGAAGACGCTCTTTTATTTGGGTTAACGTCTTGAGTATCAGCTGCTCACCCGGCAATTCTCCATAGACCAGCCCACTGAAATCATCTGTGTAGGTTGCCTTCAAGCCACCCCAGCACTCCTCAACATCGTGAAACAGCAAAGCCTCAGCCGGATGATGCGTAAGCCAGTCATTATTATTCCTGAAACTTTCCACATCATCCCGGGCGACCTTGAGCAGGAGCGCAGTAAACTCATCGGAGTCAAAGAAGCTACTGAGCTCTTGGTTACCCAGTATTTTGTGGAGATCATAGACATGGCGAATCTTCATTTTCAGATCTTCCATAGGTGTCTCTGTGTAACAAAAGCGCACCAAACTCATGATTTTCTCGCACAAGGTTCGGTTCACCTGGAGCACATTCACCTGAAATGGCCGCAGGCCAAACTCCTCTATCTTCCCATTCTGCCCTTGTTCTTCCATCATGTCGTGGATGTATGAAGACAAGACATGGGGGCTGTAGGGTTCGGAATAGCCATACCATGTCGTCTCAACCACGATAACATTCCTTGCTTGACCGAACCTGCCGTCAAATAGTTGCGGATGCTTGTGTACCGTCTTGCGATTCATTCCCATTTTCCGGGTCAGTCCTGCAACCTCAAATTCGGGAAGCATGGGGGCTGCTACAACTTTGCCGATCTTCTTTATTTTTCGCTTAAGATGATTGTCTGTTTCTCCGTCACGGCGTTTGACCACCAGATCAATATCCTCTGAAAAGCGTTCAATCAGCCCAAAACATTTGGAAAGCGCCGTTCCCCCCTTAAAAACCGTCTCCTCAGCAATCGGATCGTGAAAGATGGCATGCAGCGCATAGGTGACCCAGTAATCCTTTTCGATAAAAATTTCCGGAATATTCAACTTCGCCGCAGTTGCAATCACGGCCTGGCGAAAAAGCGTCTTGTTTTCATGCAGCCTCACTTGATATTCCACCGGGAGGCGGAGGACAGGACATCGGCAGCTCCGGTAATTTTATATGAGGTCAAGGGATTGAGGGACTTTTTCAATTTCTCCACCATCTCTCCGCAACCGAAATCATCGAGGATCGCACCAAGCAGGGCGCAGGTGGCCGGCTGGTACTTCATAGCCAGCCTGATGGTGACTTCCTGTTCTTTTTTGCCGAGGCTCGAGACAAGCGTCTGCAAGGTTTTACAGCTGTTGCTGATGGAAGAATCCGGAATTTTTTTGATAAAACGCAAGCCATCTAGGATCTGGAGAAGGGGAATATTTTCATCGCTTATACTGTTTTTTTGCTTCACAAAAGAGATGGTGTATTTCCCTCGTCTGAAGGCCGGTCGTACTTCATTTTTGCCGATCTGGATGATGCTGCCAACCTGGGTCGTAAGACCGAAAGAGTTATAGACGCTGAGTCCGGTAAGATACCCTTCAACCTTGCCCTTACGATACAGCAGATCCTTCACCACCTGATACTGTTCAGGCGGCAACTCTCCGAAGGGTGATCGTTCAGGCTTATAAAATTTCCCCTTGGCAAGATTGACAATCGCCCCTGAAGCAGCTAGCCGATTCAGGGCTTTTGCCAAGGCCTCCGCGCTTTTCACCTTTTGAGTAAAATCAGCATAGGTGAAAACATAGCCTTTTGGGAAACGAGCAACTATATTCTTTATATATTCAGCATCTTTCATGGATAAACGCCCATAGAAAAAAGCCCTATTTGTCCAGTTTTTTTCATTAAAAACAGGACAAAAAGAAACATAACGATAACTTCATGCCGTTAGCCTGCACTGCCCACTTTTTCCAGTAAGTCCAGCATGGCGCTGACCGGCCAGATACAATCGCGCACACCTTTTGCGGTGCAGGGACGCTCGGCCAGCCAGGCGCCGGTACGATACGGGGCCGGCGCCGTTACCGAAGCATTATCGCATTCGAGCATCCAGCCCAGCTCCTGCACCATCTGATTGAGGGTGCCCTGCACCGAGCGGTTGCAGTCGTTGTCGCAGACCAGCGGTGACAGCAACTTTTCGGCAGCCACCATGTGCCGCTCTTCGGCCCCCACCTTGAGCAACGTGTTCATATAACCGTCACGGAAATACCAGTCCAATCCAGCGAAGTCGTTCTTCTTCAGCGCCGGGACAAAGACTATACGCCTGGCCCGGGACTGCTTTTTTTCTTTATCCCAGTAGGAGATCGACTCATAAGCGTAAGTGAAACCGGTTTTCTTGTTCGTCTGATACACAATGGCAGCCATGGGCAACTCCTCCGTTT
>DSCM01000043.1 GCA_011049115.1 Pseudomonadota bacterium | reverse complement strand
TTTCGGCATAATACAAGGCAGTACCTTTTCCGAATTGCGCCGCCGCAGTCTGGACGAGACGGTGGCCATTGGTTTTGATGGTTATGCCTTGGGCGGTCTCAGTGTCGGAGAGGGGCCGGCGGCCATGTATGAAGTGGTCAATGAATTCGGGCCGCAATTGCCGCCAGAGCGGCCGCGTTATCTGATGGGAGTCGGTACCCCGGAAAATCTGCTGGTGGCGGTGGCGGCCGGCATGGATATGTTTGATTGCGTGATGCCGACCCGCAATGCCCGCAACGGCATGTATTTCACCCATCGCGGGCCGCTGTCAATAAAACAGGCCAGGTTTCGCGATGATGCCGGCCCGATTGATGAAGCCTGCGACTGCTATGCCTGTCGCAATTTCAGTCGGGCCTATCTCAGGCATCTGTTTGTTTCAAAAGAGATTCTCTCTTCGGTTCTGGCGACCATTCATAACCTCAGGTTTTACAATCGCCTGATGGAGAATATCCGCGGCGCACTTGAGAAAGGCGTTTTTAAGCAGTATAAGCAGGGTTTTCTTGACGCCTATCAAAGGTGTGAGGATTTATAATTTTTTGTTTCAGAACTTTCCTGGTAATTCAAAAAAGAGGGGAATATTATGTTCGGTGTAGCATTTGCGATGGCACAGGGTGGAGAGGTCGGCGCCGCCGGCGGGCTTGAAGGAATCAAGGCGTTCGTGCCTTTGGTTCTGATGTTTGTGATTTTTTATTTTCTTCTGATCCGGCCGCAGCAGAAACGGCAGAAAGAGCATAAGGAACTTCTGGCCAACCTCAAGAGAGGAGATGACGTGGTGACCGCCGGCGGTATCATGGGGCGGATTACGGCCGTGGCCGACACCTTCGTGACCATTGAGATCGCGGAAAAGGTCAGAATTAAAGTGGCGCGCGGACAGATCATGTCGGTGATTAAAGGCGAAAGTGAAAAGGCCGCTTGAGGGTGGACTCAGGTTGAGGGCGGGCTCCAGGCAGATTCCGGGCTTGGCGAAGATAATTTTTTGTATGAGGTTGTTGGTTAATGATTAAAAGCGTGAAACTGCGGCTGGCGATTGTCCTGGTGAGTATCGTTTTGGCCCTAATCTACCTTTTCCCAACCATGAGTGATCGCGTTCCCGCCTGGTGGGGCAACATCTTTCCGACGGAAAAAATTCATCTTGGACTTGATCTGCAGGGCGGAATCCATTTGCTGATGGAAGTCGATGTGGAAAAGGCGCTTCAGGTGTCGACCGACCGAATGGTCGCCGGCGTACAGCGCCTGCTGGAAGAGGATAAAATCAAATTCAGCGAGATCATGCAGACGGAAGATATCGGCACGGTCCGGATCAAACTGGCGGAGGAGAGCGATGTCGAAAGACTGCGGAATCTCATGAACGAAAAGATTCCGGCCTGGGCGCACGCTTCGACCCAAGGGGCGATTGTCATCTACCGGGTTGAATCCGAGGAACGACAGCGCTTGGAAAAACTGGCGCTGGATCAGGCGGTTGAAACCATGCGCAACCGGATCGATCAGTTCGGGGTTGCCGAGCCCGAAATCAGATTGCAGTCCGATAATCGGATTCTGGTGCAGTTACCCGGCGTCAAGGATACCCGCCGGGCGATTGATCTTATCGGCAAGACCGCGCTGCTCGAATTCAAACTGGTCAGCGATCAGTACGATCCCGCCGAGGTCAGTCCGGCCCAGCTGGGGGATAAACTGGAGGTTCTCTACGAACAGACCCGTGATCCGGAAACCAATGCGATTGTGGCGAAACGGCCGTATGTCGTGGAAAAACGCAGTCTGATGACCGGTGAGTATATCGCCAATGCCAATGTTCGCTTCAACAGCGAATTCGGCGAACCCTACGTTGCCCTGGAGTTCAATGGGCAGGGCGCCAAAATCTTTGATGAGATTACCGGGGCCAATGTCAAGCGCCGACTGGCGATTGTCCTGGATCACAATGTCTATTCGGCGCCGGTGATTCAGGAGCGGATTTCCGGCGGACAGGCCCAGGTCAGCGGCCGATTTACCGCCAAGGAGGCCCGCGATCTAGCGATCGTCCTGCGGGCCGGAGCCCTGCCGGCTCCGATCAATATTCTGGAGCAGCGCTCCGTCGGACCTTCCCTGGGACATGATTCGATTCGCAGTGGAATTATCTCAATGGTCGTCGGTTTTATCCTGGTGGTCGGGTTCATGGTTGTCTATTACCGTCTCAGCGGTCTGGTGACCAACCTGGCCCTGATTCTGAACCTGCTTTTTGTCATGAGTATTCTGGCCCTGGTTCAGGCGACCTTGACCTTGCCCGGGATTGCCGGAATTGTTCTGACCATCGGTATGGCGGTTGATGCCAACGTTCTTATTTACGAGCGTATCCGTGAAGAATTGCGGTACGGCAAAACTCCGAGAGCCGCTCTTGACAGTGGCTACGGTAAAGCCTTTCTGACGATTATGGATGCCAATATCACGACCTTGATCGCGGCAATCGTCCTCTATCAGTTTGGGACCGGTCCGATCAAAGGGTTTGCGGTTACCCTCTCTTTGGGAATCGTATCAAGTCTTTATACGGCGATCTTTGTTACCCGGTTGGTTTTTGACCTGGTGGCGGCCCGCCGTCCTCTGAAAAAATTAAGTATCTGATTGGTAGAGAATCCTGGAGATGAGTTACTATGCGGTTTTTTGATTCAGATAAGATGACTGTCGATTTTGTCGGCAAGCGTCGTTTGTTTATAATCCTTTCAGCGATCGCCATCATGATTGGTCTGGCCTCGCTGATGTTTCGCGGCGGGCTTAATTACGGTATCGATTTCGCCGGTGGTACCATGGTGCAGGTGCGTTTCGACAAGGCCGTGGCGGCCGATGAGATTCGTCAGGCCCTGGCCCCGGTGGACATGGGGGATATTTCCATTCAGAAATTCGACGACCAGAGTACGAATGAGTTTTTGATTCGGGTCGAGCAGTCCAAGAGTGACCTGGTCGGACTTTCCGACGAAATCAAGCTCATGCTGGACAAGGTCTTCGGCAGTGAAAATGTTGATGTCAGGCGGGTCGAGATGGTTGGCCCCAAGGTCGGCAAGGATCTGCGGCGTCAGGGCCTGCTGGCGATTGTCTATGCCATGATCGGCATTCTGATTTATATAACCCTGCGTTTTGAATTTCGCTTCGCCCTGGGTGCTGTGCTCGCCCTGGCCCATGACGTCATGATCACGGTTGGCGTCTTCGCCCTGCTCGACAAGGAGTTTTCGCTGCCGATCGTCGCGGCGTTACTCGCGATAGTCGGTTATTCGCTCAATGATACGATCGTGGTCTACGACCGGATTCGAGAAAATATGAAAAGCGGGGGCAGACTTGATTTCGTCGGGGTCGTCAACAATTCCATCAATCAGACCATCAGCCGGACTATGCTGACCTCGTTGACGACCCTGTTGGTGTTACTTAGTCTTTTCTTTCTGGGCGGCGGAGTGATTCATGATTTTGCTTTTGCGATGATTGTCGGGGTCGTGGTTGGAACCTATTCCTCGATTTTTATCGCCAGTCCGGTGGTGATTCTGATGCAGGCCAAAAAAGGGAAATGATTCCATGCTCAGGGTGAGCGAGATCTTTGCCAGTTTACAGGGGGAGTCCACGTTTGTGGGGCTCCCCTGTGTTTTTGTAAGGCTTGCCGGTTGCAATCTCGCCTGTCGTTATTGTGATACCGGTTACGCCCGGGAGGCGCTTGCCGGAGAGCGGCTGTCTCTGGATGAGATTGTTGAGCGGGTGATGGCTTTTGGCCTTGATCTGGTTGAAGTGACCGGAGGAGAGCCTTTGTTGCAGAGTGAGTCTTCGGCATTGATTCGTCTTCTGCTGGAAAAAAAACTGACGGTTCTGGTTGAAACCAACGGCTCGCAGGATATCAGCACCATTGATGCAAGGGCGCATCTGATTATTGATGTCAAAACTCCGGGCAGTGGTATGGCCGGCAGTTTTCGGCGACAGAATTTGGCTGCTCTGCAAAAACATCATCAAATAAAGTTCGTTTTATGTGATGAAGATGATTTTTTCTGGAGCGCCGAGTTTGTTGAAAATTTTCTGCCGCCCTGGATCGAAGTGCTCCTTAGTCCGGTAACGTCTTCCCTGCCGGCGTCTCGCTTGGCCGAGCTGATGCTGGAACGTCGGGTCAAGGCCAGATTACAGCTCCAGCTGCATAAAATCATCTGGCCGGCCGACGAGCGTGAGCGGTAAATATTCAGGTTGTCCTTTGGGGGTTCGCCTGATTCAGAACGTTTATGAAAACAGTTGAGTAGAAATTATGATGCAGGCTGAGCAAAAGAAAAGAGCGGTTGTTCTGCTGAGTGGCGGGTTGGATTCGGCGACCGTCGCGGCGATTGCCAGGGAACAGGGTTTTGCTCTGTATTGTCTGAGTTTTCGCTACGGTCAGCGTCATGCGGTTGAAATCGAGCGGGCTTGTCGGCTGGCAACCTTTTTTGAAGTGTCTCAGCACTTGATTCTGAACCTTGATCTGGGTCTGATTGGGGGGTCGGCGTTGACCGACAGGACGATAGCCGTTCCCAAACAAGGCGAAGGGCTGGGGTCGGAGAAGATTATTCCGGTTACCTACGTTCCGGCTCGTAATACCATCTTCCTGGCTTACGCGGCTTCATGGGCTGAAGTTGTCGGAGCCCGGGACATCTTTCTCGGGGTTAACGCCCTGGATTACAGCGGCTATCCCGACTGTCGTCCGGAGTATCTGGATGCCATGGAACGAGCCGTTAATCTGGGGACTCGGCAAGGGGTTGAGAATCCAGGTTATTTTCGATTGCAGGCGCCTTTGCTGACCCTGCAGAAAAGTGAGATTATTCAGCGTGGAAGCGCGTTGGGCGTTGATTACGGCCTGACCATTAGCTGTTACGATCCCGATTCGAAGGGCCGCCCCTGCCGCAGTTGTGATAGTTGCCGTTTGCGTGAAAAAGGTTTTCGCGCGGCGGGTCTGGTTGATCCGGTGTTGCAGGAGCCGGGCTGAAAGACTTCTTTCCGGAATTTCCTTTGCCCGGCTCCTTTTCCGACTAATCCCGATTGCCACCCATGATACGCAGCATCATCAGAAAAAGATTGATGAAATCAAGATAGAGGGTCAACGCTCCGAGAATGGTGCTGTTCCCCGACGCGCCCGCCAGCGCCAGATGCTTAAGACGCTGGGTGTCGTAAACCGTCAGCCCGACAAAGACCAGGACCCCGATATAACTGATCATCATGCTCATCTGCGAACTTTGAACAAAAAGATTGACCACCGAGGCGATGACAATGCCGATCAACCCCATGAACAGAAAGCTTCCCATTGAGGTCAGGTCACGCTTGGTGAGCATGCCGTAAGCGCTGCAGGCCACGAAGGTTGCGGAGCAGATAAAAAAGGTGGACGTAATGGTTGAGCCGGCGTAGACCATGAAAATTGACGAGAGGGTCGCGCCGTTGAGTAATGAGTAGAGCAGGTAGAGCATGGTGGCAGTGCTTTTTTCGAGTTTTTCAATCCGGGCCGCAAGTGTGAAAACCAGTCCCAGCTCGCCTAAAATCAGGCCGTAGAAAACCAGCTTGTTGCCGAAAATAAGGCTCTGCATGGCCTGACTGTTGGCGACAAAAAAGGCGACAAAACCGGTCAGGGCTAAGCCGACCGCCATCCAATTGTAGACTCCATAAATAAATTCATTGACTGCAGTGATCTCACGTTGGTTTCGTAGGCTTACGGTTTGCATAGACTAACTCCTGATAAGTTGATTCGTTTGATTTTGCAGGCGGTCCGGTTTGTTTTTTTCGAGTCAGATGACAACCTGAGTAAAAGTCTGATTCTGACAATTTCTCACCGGGCAGCCTGGTTTGTTTAAGGCGGATGAGATCATTTTTCCGCTAATCTATAGCTTGAAATCCCTTTTGTCAATCCCTCGGTGATTCGTGACAGGCTGTAAGCTCCGCTTTATCCAGCAGCCTGATGGCCAGTCGAATGACATCTTCGGCGGTAACTATTCCCACCAGCCGCTTATCTTTGTCGATGACCGGCAGACAACCGAATTTTTTTTTCAGCATGAGTCCTAACGCCTCACGCAGGGTGGTTTTAGGGGTCGTGGTTTCAATCTCGGTTCGCATGACATCGCCGATCAGGATGCTGCGCTCCAGTTCACTTTGTTCCAAGGGGTCAATGTCCGCCAGTTTTGAAATCGAGTAGGCCAGAAGATCACGGTGGCTCAAGAGACCGATAAACCTTCCTTGATCATCCAGGATCGGGACATGACGCACATTTACGGTTCGCATCAGCAGGCGAACGACATTCAGAGTCTGTTTGGCTTGCAGAGGGAAAACATCCCGGGTCATGATGTCGGCAACGTATTTCATCAAAAAAACAGCTCCGGTCCGGCAATTAAAGGTTGGGTCTTCAACTTATGGTTGTGATACTCTAAAATTGATCAGTTAAAGAGCTAGTGATTACGGAAAATTGACCACCCACAGCGACCTTTTCTGTATATGGTTTTTAAAACCATATACAGAAAAGGTGAAAGGATGCT
>DSCM01000042.1 GCA_011049115.1 Pseudomonadota bacterium | reverse complement strand
CGCAGCCGATTGAGGCCGGACTGGCTCTGCTTAACAATCTGCCGGAAAAACCGACCACGGTTATCCTGAGTGAAGAAGACGCGCCGGAAAACAATGCTCGCCTGGTGGCGGCCGGGGCCGATGTCGTGCTTTACGCGGGGATTTCCGCCAATAGTCTGATTGAAGCCTTTGAAAGTATTCTGGAATCCAGACGTCATTTCAATGTGGCGGAGCGTTATGATCAGAAAGGGCGTTTCAAGCCGGAACTCAGCGATTTTTCCTCCCTGAATCAGAGCATGAAGGTTTTCATGGAGGATGTTCAGCAGGTGGTCAATACTGATTCAGTGTTGCTGATTCTGGGCGAAACCGGAGTCGGCAAGGAACATCTCGCCAAGGTGATTCATGCCGAGAGTCAACGTTCCGGGGGGCCTTTTATCGCCGTCAACATGGCGGCGGTGCCCGAGCAGCTTCTTGAAAGCGACATGTTCGGACACGAGCGGGGGGCTTTCACTGGTGCGGTCCGTACCCGGAGGGGGGCTTTTGAACGGGCCCATGACGGCACGATTTTTCTCGATGAAATCGGCGATTTGCCCCTGCATATGCAGGCCAAACTGTTACGGGTGTTGCAGGAACATGAAGTGACTCCTTTGGGGGCCGAGAAACCTCTGTTGGTTGATACCCGAATCATCGCGGCGACAAATAAGGATTTGGAAAAGGAGGTCGAGGCCGGTCGTTTTCGGCGCGATCTTTTTTATCGTCTGAATGTGATTACGCTGGTGATTCCGCCGCTGCGCAATCGCAAGGAGGATATCCCGGCTCTGATCGAGATGCTGATGGCTTCTCTTCGGGTGAAGATCGGCCGAGGGCCCGGTCGCATCAGTAAGGAGGCGGTCGAAGCCCTGTGTCGCTATGACTGGCCCGGCAATGTTCGGGAGCTGATGAATGTTCTGGAGCGGGCCCTGCTGTTAAGCAAGGGCGAACAGATCACCATCGATGATCTGCCGATGACCTTTCGCGAGGCTGAGAATACGTCGGCCCTGCTTTCCCTGCCTCTGCGCAAATCTCCGTCGACCTGGGCTGGCATGACCCTGCCCGAGGTGCTGCGGGAGACCGAGAAACAGGTCGAACGTCGCTATCTGGAGATGGTTCTCCTGAGAACCGGCGGCCGGGTGGCCGAAGCCGCCGCGCTCGCCGGCATTCATCAGCGCAGTCTTTATAACAAAATGCAGAGTCATGGCCTGCGCAAGGAGGCTTTTAAAAACGTCGGTGGATAGTGAACGGCGTTTCTGCCGGCCGCCCCAGTTTTTCGGACGAAGCTTGTCCGGGGCGGCTTTCAGGAAAGACGATTTTTGAAATCCTCGTAGCCGAATTTCCGGACGATTTCAATGCTCTCGCCGTTAAAAATCGTCAGGGCGGGCAGGGGAATACCGTTGAAGGTATTGGTCTTGACCATGGTATAGTGGGCCATGTCGGTAAACAGCAGGCGGTCGCCGATACTTAAAGGCCGAGCGAAGGAGTAAGTGCCGAAATGATCGCCGGCCAGACAGCTGACCCCGCCGAGATCATAGGTGAAAGGTTTTTCCTGAGAACGTCCGGCGCCAATGATTTGCGGTCGATAGGGCATTTCCAGGATGTCGGGCAGATGGGTGGCGGCCGAGGCGTCGAGAATTGCGATGGGCCCGTGGTTGTCGATGATATCGAGCACCGTGCACATGAAATAGCCGGCATTGAGAACCACAGCTTCACCCGGTTCAAGGTAGACGTCAACCTCGAAATCCCGGCGAAAATCTTCGATCAAACGGCAGAGATGGTCGAGATCGTAGCCCGGACGGGTAAGATGATGGCCGCCGCCGAAATTGATCCATTCCATTTTTTTCAGCCGGGGGCCGAATCTTTGTCGCACCGCGTTCAGGGTTCTTCCCAGGGCATGGGAATCCTGTTCGCAGAGGGTGTGAAAATGGAAGCCGGAAAGCCCTTCCAGATCGGTTTCCTGCAGATCCTGGGCCCGGGTTCCCAGACGGGAGCCGGGCCGGCAGGGATCGTAAAGGGGGATCGGCGCTTCGGAATGTTCGGGATTGAGGCGCAGGCCGAATTTGACCCGGTCGGCAAAGGGTCGGCATTGCGAGCGAAAACGCTGCCATTGGCCGGGAGAATTGAAAATAATATGGTCACTCAGCGACAGCAGCTCGGTCAGACTTTCGCGGCTGTAGGCCGGAGCGTAACTGTGAACCTCGCCGCCGAATTCCTCGCGTCCCAGCCGGGCCTCAAAGGTCGAGCTGGCGCAGGTGCCGGCCAGGGTCCGGTTAAGCAGCTTGAAAGTGCTGAACATGGCGAAGCCTTTCAAGGCGAGGAGAATCTTCGCGCCGGTTCTTTTTTGAATGTGGTCGAAGATCTCACAGTTGTCGGCCAGGGCCGCGAGGTCGACGATAAAAGCCGGCGACGGCATTCCCCCCAGATCAAGCTTGCTGATTTTTTTGTCGAAACTCACAATTCGACTCCGGTTAAATCGCCACTGTATTCTGTCCAGGGCAGGCCGTATTGATTGAGTGCGGCCATAAACGGCGCCGGGTCAAATTGTTCGAGGTTGAAGACCCCCTGGCCCTGCCACTTGCCGGTCAGCATCATCATCGCGCCGATCATGGCCGGCACCCCGGTGGTGTAGGAGATGGCCTGGGATCGCACTTCTCGGTAGCATTCCTGGTGATCGCAGATATTGTAGATGTAATAGCTCTTTTTACGGCCTTCCTTGAGGCCGGTGATCAAACAGCCGATACAGGTGCGGCCTTTGGTCAGCGGACCCAGGGAACCGGGATCGGGAAGCACGGCCTTGAGAAACTGGAGCGGGACAATCTTTAGGCCCTGATAGTCGACCGGCTCGATGCTGGTCATGCCGATGCCTTCGAGAACCTTGAGATGGTTCAGGTAGTTATCGGAAAAGGTCATCCAGAAACGCCCTCGCTTAATCTCAGGGAAATGGTGTACCAGGGATTCAAGTTCTTCATGATACATCAGATAGATTTTGCGCGGCCCGATGCCTTCGGGAAAATCAAAGTCGCGCGCCACGCTTAACGGTTCGGTTTCAAGCCACTGCCCGTTGTCATAATACTTGCCCCGCTGCGTGACCTCGCGAATATTGATTTCCGGGTTGAAATTGGTGGCAAAGGGCTGGCCGTGATCGCCGGCATTGCAGTCAATGATATCGAGGGTCCAAATCTCGTCGAAATGCTTTTTCTTGGCCCAGGCCGTAAAAACGTTGGTGACCCCGGGATCAAAACCGCTGCCGAGCAGGGCCATCAGACCTTTTTCCTGAAAGCGTTCCTGGTATTCCCATTGCCACTTGTAGCAGAATTTGGCTTCGTTCGGAGGTTCATAGTTGGCGGTGTCGAGATAGTCGATACCGGTTTCCAGGCAGGCGTCCATGATGTGCAGATCCTGGTAGGGCAGGGCGACGTTGATGACCAGATCGGGTTTTTCCCGCCGCAGCAGACCGACCAGCTCGGGGACGTTGTCGGCGTCAACCTGGGCGGTATGAATCGCTCGTTTCAATTGCGCGGCAATCGCGTCACATTTGCTCTTGGTCCGGCTCGCCAGACAGATTTCACCGAAAACCTCCGGCACCTGAGCACATTTGTGCGCGACCACCGAACCCACTCCGCCGGCACCGATAATCATTACTTTAGACATGTATGACTCCATTGTTTTATATTGCAGATTGGGGTTTGTAAGGTTTATTCCTTCTCGAAATAGGTGTAGCCTCGCAAGCCCTCGTCAAAGGCAGCCAGAATGGTGCGCCGTTCCTTGAGGTTGATATAGCCGTTACGAATGGAGTCTTCGGCGAAATCCTTGAGGCGTTTTTTCAAGGCTTTGATATCGTATTCAACATAGCCCAGAACATCCTCGACCGAGTCGCCTTCAAGCTCGCGGATAAAATTATAGGAACCGTCGTCGTTGACATGAATCGAAATAATGTTGGTGTCGCCGAAGAGGTTGTGCAGGTCCCCCAGGGTTTCCTGGTAGGCGCCGATCAGGAAAACCCCCAGATAATAGTCCTCATCCTCCTTTTCCTGATGCAGCAAAATGGTGTCACGGGGGTATGGATAACTGGAGAAGGAATCAATCTTGCCGTCGCAGTCGCAGGTTATGTCGGCGATGATGGCCGGTCGGGTCGGGGTTTCGTTAAGACGGTGGATAGGCATCACCGGAAAGAGCTGATCTATGGCCCAGACATCGGGCAGGGACTGAAAAAGACTGAAATTGCCGTAATAAATATCCGAGATCTGTTTTTCCAGCTCCTCGATTTCTTCCGGAATATGCTCCAGCTCCTTGGCTACCTCGGTGAGTTTGATCATGATGTGTTTGATCAGGTCTTCTGCTAGGGCCCGTTCACGCAGATTGATTTGTCCCAGTTTGAAAAGCTGCTGGGCCTGACTGCGGTAAAACTGAGCGTCATTGTAACATTCCTGCAGATTTTTTGGCGAAACCATTTCAAGGGTTGACTTGAGGTTTTCGAGCAGGTCATAGGTGGTGGCCGGGATTATTTCCGGAACCGGTCTGGGATCCATGGTCGTGACCCCGAGAACGTTGAACAGCAGCACCGAGTAGTAGGCCACCGTGGCGCGACCGGATTCGGTGATGATGGTCGGGTGTGGGATGGCGCTTTTGTCAAGAACCGAGACGATGGTTTCGATAATATCGTAGCAGTACTCTTCGACCGAATAATTGCAGCTGGAATTATAGTTGGTTTTGGAGCCGTCATAATCAACTGCGAGGCCGCCGCCAAGGTCAATGTAACCCATGGCGGCGCCCTCTTTGACCAATTCTTCATAGATGCGACTGGCTTCAAGGACTCCGGCCCGGATATCCTGAATGTTGGGAATCTGGGAGCCGATATGATAATGCAGGAGCATCAGTCGGTCAAGTTGCTGCTCATTTTTCAAACGGTCAACCACATCGATTACCTGGCGGTTGTTGAGACCAAAAACGCTTTGTTCTCCGCCGGATTCAGCCCATTGGCCGTCGGCCTTGGTGGCCAGTTTCAGGCGCATGCCGAGCAGGGGTTTGACCCCGATGGCCCGGGCTCGGGTCAGAATCAGATCCAGCTCGCCCGGCATTTCCAGGACAAAAAAACATTGCAAGCCCATTTTGGTGGCATACAAGCCGAGGTCAATGAACTCTTCATCTTTATAGCCGTTGCAGATCAGGCAGGCATCGCGGTTTTTGAGCAAGGAGATGGCGGCGATCAGTTCCGGCTTGCTTCCGGCTTCAAAGCCGTGATTGAAGCTTTTTCCGAACTGAGCAATGGCTTCCAGCACCTGTTCCTGCTGATTGACTTTAATCGGAAAAACGCCTTTGAATTTTCCCTGATAGCCGATTTCAGCGATAACCTTGTTAAAGGTATCATGCAGGCGTTTGATCTGTGAACCCAGGATGTTTTCTATACGTAGCAATGCAGGCATTGACAAACCTCGGGCCTCAATGCCTGTAATGATTTCATGCAGACTGATAGCCGGTCCATTCTCTTTGCCCGAGGGGGTGATGACGACATCACCGTTGTCATTGACGGCGAAATAGCCGGCGCTCCATTTGTCGATGCCGTAAAGTTTTACCGCATCCTCGAGGTTCCATGTTTTTGATTTAGGCATAGTTTTGGGGTAATTTGCAGGAGAAAGTCTCTCCGGTTAAGGTTTAAGTAGCATCCATGTAAATCAGTTCAAAAGCTGAATGCTTTCACATAGGTGGCCGCAATTGGGGCGCAATGAGCGCCGGAAGACGATGACCTTTCGCGAGACGTTACGAACCACTCGAGTACCATCAACGCTGACAATAGCTGCATCGTTATATTACGTTTAAAGTCAATGGTGTTCTTCCGCTTTTCTGAGTAGCGCTGATAGTTGTTTCAGCACTTCCGGGGAAACTGTTTTTAAATGCAGATCCTGCTGCGGATAGGGGATGCTGATGCCGGCTTCTCGGAACTTGCGGAAAAGCGCCAGATAATAGTCGGTTTTCAGGCCGGTCGGGGCCTTGAGATTGGTCATTCGGCACCAGACCCGAATTGAAAAATCAAGGCTGCTGTCGCCAAATCCTTCAAAAAAAATTCGCAGCGGATGCATGAAGTCCTCCCGGGTGATGGCAACTTCCCGGGCGGCAGCTTCCGCCAGGCGCACGACCTCGTCGGGATCGGCGTCATAGGAAACTCCGAAAGGAATATTGAGCCGTCGCCAGTCATCACTGTAGGTCCAGGTGTTGACCCGGTTGGAGATCAGGTCGGAGTTGGGCAGGATGATATCCTCGCCTTCAATCGTACGGATGATGGTGGAGCGGATCGAGACGTTTTTGACTTCTCCGACCAGGCCGTCGGTAAGGGTGATCAGGTCGCCGACCTTGACGCTTTGCTCACTGAGGAGGATGATGCCGCTGATAAAGTTATTGGTGATGGTCTGGAGTCCGAAACCGATGCCCACCCCTAGGGCGCCGAGAATGAGGCTGAGCTGACTTAAATCAAGCCCGGCGGAGGAGAGAATAATGATGCTGCCGATCAGCAGGCTGGCGTAGTAGCCCAGGGTGGTGATCGAGTTGACCGCCCCGATCGACATGGCGGCTTTTTTCTCCAGCAGTTTGGCGATCTTGCGGCGCAGCAGACGCAGGCTGACAATTCCGAAAAAGAAGAGAAACACAATCTTCAGAATGGTCAGCAGGTCGATAGTTGAGGTCCCGAAGGAAAAGAGGGGATAATACAGGATGTTTTGGAGACTCTCTTTAATGTCGCTGAGATGCCGGTGGCTCCGGGTCTGCAGTCTTTCCCATGGACTGCTGGCGTAACGGGCCAGGCTGAGAATCTGGGAAAATTCCCTTCGGGTGCCTTTCAGGGCCTGATCGTTGTCGGCCAGGGCCATGATCAGCTTGTCGATATTTTCGTTGACTTTAACGGCCTGACGCGAAAGGACGCCGAAGGCCTCCCTCAGGGAAGCCTTCGGGGCCGCTTCCATTTTGTTCTGAATCGCGACCAGGCGTTGGGTCAGATTGGAGCGGAGCAGGGTGGTTTCTGAAATCGTATTGGTGATGTTTTCTTTGGTGCGGCCCAGGCGGTCGTTTTCCCTGGACCAATGATTGATGAAATCGGCCAGCCTCTCACGCTTTTCCGGATCCTGGAATTTGGTCAACCAGGCCAGTCTGAATTCGGCCTGTAGCAGTTTGATTTCGCAGTTGAGTCTTTTCTGGTTGATCAGTTGAATGCGCAGTTTGAGGGCTTCAATGATCAGTTCGATACGTTCCTTTTCTATCTGCCAGCCTTCACGGGCGCTATCGTTGTCCTTGTTCTCAGTGATCCGGATCAGGGTGCTGTCGAGCTGGGCTTCGTAGATGGCGATGCGCCGGTTCAGATCCTGAAATTCGGCGCTGGTGGCATCAGTGGTTTCCTGAAGCAGCTGCTTTTGTTTTTGGTTTTCCTGCTCGGCGCTTTCAAGATCTTCCGGGGTGATCATGAGCTGGTTGAAGGCCTGGCTGATCAACTCTGCCGTCTGCTGGCGGAGCTCCTTCAATTGGTTGAGCCGCAGCTCGATTTTAGGCTTTTTGATCATCAGAAGAGCATATTCGCCTTGCAAACTGATCAGCTCGGCATATTTTTCATATAGTAACAGCTGCCCATGTTCTCTGGTTTTGATCAGCTTGGCGTATTCGGAAAGGAGGCCGACGGCATTGTCCTTGAGGGAGGTCAGGCGATTGCCGAGCAGCTCGGCTTTCTTGGCGGTTTCGCTGATCTGAAGATCGACCTGGCGTTGGAAATTGATGAGCCTGTCAAAAGCATCAATCCGGAAAGGCGGGCCGACAACCTGCGGTTTTTCCGTGATCGGGGAGTGGCTGCGGACCAGTTCGGCCAGCAGACTCCTGTATTGTTGGGAAATGCCGTGAAAGAAATCCTTGAGGCTGGCGGCCCGGTTCTGTAAATCACTGGAGCTTGAGGATTCGGCGGCGAGGGCATCGATGTTAGTGATGAGGTTATCAATCTGAGTCAGGCGTTCGTTGATGAAAGCGGAAATCCCTTCGCTGTTGCCCAGATAGAGTCGATTTTCCAGGGGGGTGTTCACGCTCGGGAGCTGAGCCGGACTTGCGGCGGCCAAAGCAAGAAAGAGAGTGACAAAACCCAGGATTATGAATATTATCCCGGGCGCTTTTCTGGTTTTACAACGGTTACTTTTCACAATGCTTCATAGCCTGATTGGCGTTTGGGTTAGGCTTTTCCTGGCGCTCTATATTATACGAAAATCAATATTTTGAAAGAAAAATATTTGGAGTCCGGAGAGGGGTGGTTTTTCATGGCAAGAAATAAAATCATGAATCTGGCGGCAGCCTTCTGCGGCCGCCTGTGGCAGGCCACGAGTTATTCACTGGCGGGCTGGCGGGCGGCGTTTAGAGGCGTTTAGAAATGAAGCGGCCTTTCGTCAGGAGGTCTATTTGTTGTTGTTTCTGCTGCCGCTTGGTTGGTGGCTGGGAGAGGGGCCGGTGGAAAGGCTGTTGTTGATCGGCAGCTGGCTTTTGGTGATGATCGTCGAACTGCTCAACTCGGCGGTTGAAGCCGTGGTTGATCGGGTGGGGCCGGAGCGCCATGAACTTTCCGGTCGGGCCAAGGACCTCTCCTCAGCGGCGGTCATGGTGGCCCTGTTACTGGCCGCGCTGACCTGGCTGCGGCTGGCTTTCTGAGACGGGGACGAGCCCTGACCCAAAGGTGGACGGTTGCGGAGTTGTGTTTGTCGGCGAAGCGGGTTGGGGTCGGTCGGACTTCATTTCTCGGTTCTCTGGGAGCGGAGGTTTCATTCTCTGGTCTTTACCGCTCGGGCCTGAGGCAGGGTGTAGCGCTGTTTGTGGTAGAGCCAGGATGAGGCGGTCAGCAGAGCCGGTCGCAGCGTTGCGGTTCGATGCCGCCGCCCAGAATCAGGCCGAAGATACGGTAATTGTCGACCGGCATGACGCCGTTGGGGCTGGTGCGGACCCGGATGTTATGGTCGGCTATGATGACAAAGATGGTGTTATTGTAATAGGCATGCTCCCGGGCCAGGAGGAAGAATTTGCCGAGGGCGTGATCGGCGAATTTAACCGCGTTTTCCTCGCTGGCCGGTTCGCTTCCGGGCAGGGGCTCGATCCGTCCCTCCGGGTATTCAAAGGGGGTATGGTTGGTGGTTGTGAATAAGACGGAAAGAAAAGGTTGGCCGCGCTGCTGGAGCTTGACGAATTCCTCGTCGGCGCGGACCACCAGATCCTCATCGCAGACCCCCCAGATGCCGTGAAACGTCGGGTTGACGAAAATGGGTTCGTCAATGATTGTCTGAAAACCATTGCCGTAATACCAGCTGCCCATGTTGTCAAAACGTTTTTCGCCGCCAGCGGAGATAGAGCCAGGTAAGCAGCGACAGGCAGAGTACGGCCAGAAGCAGCGGAGTGAGCTGGGTTGAAAAAATCGTGCTCATGACCTCGCGGGGATAGATCAGGTAATTGACAAAAAGCTCATTGGGGCGGGCCTCGAATTCACTGAAAAATGGCGGGGTGGCGATTTCCATGTAGACGGTTGTCAGAAGCAGCGCGAGAAAGTAAAGAAAGAGTGCTTGAACGCCGGCTCGCCGCCAGCGGAGCGGGGTCAGAAAGAGCAGCAGGGTCGGCGGGGCCAGCAGCACTCCGGCGGCAATCGTATCCATGCGCAGGCCGACGATCAGGGCTTGCCAGTAATTGACTCCGCTGGCGGCAAGCGGGCCGAAATAACGAGCGATCAGCAACAGTCGGCCGACCAGGGCGATCAGCAGGAAAATCAGGTAGAAAAGCAGCAGCGGCCGAGCGGTGCGTAGCCAGCCGCCGCCGAGTTTTTTTAGTATGGCGGGACTCTCTTTATTTTTATGGGTAGCGTAGCCCGTTGCTAGAAGCTGCCTGGAGTAACCGTCGGTGCCGTCCGCATACCGTGCGGGCGCGGGAGATCTTTACCGCTTTGGCCGGGAGAAAACCGGGAGGAGCTGATAGCTTCCGGCGCCTTCAGGTGGGCAGTTTGTCGAGCACGTAAAGCCTCCACATCGAATAACGGGGCAGAAAGTCGAATTTGGCGACGATGGCGAAAGCGGCGTCGTGAAACTCCTGTTCGATATTTTCCGGTTTGAAAATAAAGCGGTTCTGTAAGCGGGAGGGGTTGCGGCGCAGGACGGCCTCGTCGCGCCGGTGTCGGCGCCAGGCTTTGTAATTACCGTCAATCCAGAGACTGAGGATCACGTGGCGGCGGGTGACGCGATGGAATTCCCGAAGGATGGCGCGACGTTTCTCGGCCTCCCCGATATGGTGGAGCAGCCGCATGCTGAAGATGGCGTCGACACTGGCTTCTTCGAGTTCGATGCCATAAGCCGAGGTGTGCAGTTGCTCGATTTGGGTTATGAGCTCCGCGGGACAGGTCTCGCTCGCGACCTCAAGCATGGCCGGGCTGCTGTCGGCGGCGATGATTCGGCGCTGTTGGTTTTCCGCCAGTAAAGGCCAGAACCGTCCGGCGCCGCAGGGCAGGTCGAGAATGGTTGCGGGATCGCCGATAAGTTGCAGGGCTTTGCGGGCCAGCGCCTGCTCCCGGCGGTTCGAAATTCGGCGCATCCAGCTCTCGTGATGCTTTTGGTAATAATTCCGGGCGTGATCATAGTTGTATTTGTGAGCAAACTGATCACCGCTGATGATTTGCTTGACACCCACGGGCTTGTTCCTTGTCGCTGTGCAAACGTTTAAGGTTAATGCTTTTGTGATAACTCCGCCGGCTTCGTTTTCCTTCAGCCTTCGGCATGCGGCGTGCTTTTGTGTCTGCCGCATGCCGAAGGCTGCGGGCGCCTCGCGTCGGAAGCGGTGACGGTGCCAGGCTGCTTTTTTGCGCTTTTCAAGCGTTGCCATGAATTTATCAGGGTTTGTTTTGGCTTGTTCCTTGGTTTTTCAGGAAAGCTTGCTTCTTCGGTTGCAGGGCAGCGGATCTTTCTATCCTAATTTACGATGAAATTAAATTGTTTTTTGCGTTTTTCTGGTTAAAAATTATTAACCTTGGCCTTCGCTCCGAAGCCGGTCTTGAAAGGTATTGATCCCCCTTGGGGCGCAAGCGCATTTTACCTTCGTCAGGGGCCGTACTTTGCGTGATTATGGGGTGGTGTGAGGGCTCCGCGGCTGGTCTGGTCGCCACCTGCGGTCGAGGTCCGAATTCGGTGCGAAATTGGACCGTTGGCTGAAACGGGGCCCTCGGTCGGTTGGGGGGTGAAGAACTGCTAGCCTCAATCACGGTAGGCGACACGT
>DSCM01000041.1 GCA_011049115.1 Pseudomonadota bacterium | reverse complement strand
GGGTGCGGGGTTTGCTTCCGCATTAGACGTGTTGGCATTGAATGTCAGGGCAAAATTATTTCAAATTTAAGCTGGGAGTCGAGGACTGGCCTCAGCCTGAAGGGTTGTAAATCATATGACGCAGATGCTTGCCGCCCGTCGGGGCGAGATTACTTCAGAAATGAAGCAGGTTCTTGCAGATGAGACGATTTCGGAATCCGATCTGCTGGCCGGGATTGCTGCGGGGAAAATCGTGATTCCCGCTAACCGTAATCATCAGAACCTTCAGGCCTACGGCATCGGTCAGGGACTCAAGGTCAAGGTTAATGCCAATATCGGAACCTCATCCGATGTTTCCGATCTGAAAAATGAATTGGCTAAACTGCAGGCGGCGATCGACTGTGGCGCAAATGCGGTCATGGATCTGAGTACCGGAGGCGATCTTGACCAGGTGATGCGAACCATTCTTGAGCATTGCCGTGTGCCGCTGGGGACCGTTCCGATTTACCGGGTGGCGCAGGAAGGGGTGCTAAGACACGGCTTTTTCGGCGATGTCACGGTTGATGAAATGTTTGCCGTGATTGAACGCCAGGCCCAGGTCGGGGTCGATTTTATGACGATTCACTGCGGCGTTAACCGGCGGACCCTGGAAAGTCTCAGAGAATGTGGCAGGGTGCTGGATGTTGTCAGCCGCGGCGGGGCCTTCATGGTCGAGTGGATGATTTACAATGACCGGGAAAACCCCTTCTTTGAATATTATGACCGGCTTTTGGAAATTGCTCTGAAGTACGATGTGACCTTGAGTCTGGGCGACGGCTTGCGGCCAGGGTGTCTGGCCGATGCCACGGATCGGCCGCAGCTGCAGGAATTGATTTTTCTGGGTGAGTTAACTGATCGAGCTTGGCAGGCCGGGGTTCAGGTTATGATAGAGGGGCCGGGACATGTGCCTCTCAACCAGATTGAAAGTAACATGAAAATCCAGAAAACTCTCTGCAAAGGCGCTCCTTTTTATGTTCTCGGGCCCTTGGTAACCGATGTCGCTCCGGGCTATGACCATATCACGGCGGCGATCGGCGGGGCGGTGGCGGCCGCAGCGGGAGCGGATTTTCTTTGTTACGTCACCCCGGCGGAACATCTCTGTCTGCCCAATGTCGAGGATGTGCGGGAAGGGGTAATCGCTTCTTTGATTGCGGCTCATGCCGGTGATATCGCCCGGGGGCTGCCCGGGGCGCTGGACTGGGATCGCCGCATGGCGGAGAAAAGAAAAAAATTGGATTGGCCGGGACAAATTGAGCTTGCTCTTGATCCGGTGCGGGCCCGGGCTCGGCGTGAACAGAGCCAGCCGGCTGACGCTGAGGTCTGCACCATGTGTGGTGAATTCTGTGCCGTGAAAAAGGTTGATGCGTATCTGCATCCGCAAAAATGATGACAGGGAATAGGTGAGATGAAAATGAAGCCTTTGGATTTTAGTAAATTAGATGGTTTGATTACGGCGGTGGCTCAGGATTATCAGACCGGCGAGGTTTTGATGCTGGCATTTATGAATGCGGCCTCTTGGGAGGAAACCTTAAAAAGTGGTCGGGCCTGTTATTTCAGCCGCAGTCGGCAGCGACTCTGGCGTAAGGGGGAAGAATCCGGCAATGTCCAGGTGGTCAAGGAAATTCTGGTCGACTGCGACCGGGACGCGGTTGTTCTAAAGGTCGAACAGATCGGTGGGGCCGCCTGCCATGTCGGCTATAACAGCTGCTTTTATACTCGGGTGGAGTCTGATGGCAGCGAGAAGATCATTAAAACGGAAAAGGTCTTTGACCCGGAAAAGGTCTACGGCAAGAAATAGACAAAGGATAGAAACAAAATGAAATTACGAGTAGGTATCCCGAAAGGGTCACTGCAGGACGCGACCATCGATCTTTTTAAAAACGCCGGCTACAAGATAACCACCAGCTCCCGTTCATATTTTCCGTCAATTGATGATCCGGAGATTGAATGCATGCTGATTCGGGCTCAGGAGATGGCGCGTTATGTGGAAAGCGGTATTCTTGATATCGGTATCACCGGACATGATTGGGTGGTCGAAAATGGGGCCGATGTCGTTGAGATGACTGAATTGCAGTATGCCAAAGCAACCTTTAACAAGGTTCGTTGGGTGCTGGCCGCCAAGGAGGGCAGTGCGATTCGTGGGGTTAAGGATCTCGAAGGCAAGACCATTGCCACCGAGGTGGTTAATCTGGCCCGGAAATATCTGGCGGAAAACGGTGTTGCGGCCAAGGTTGAGTATTCCTATGGCGCGACCGAGGTCAAGGTGCCGCATCTGGCGGATGCGATTATAGAAATTACTGAAACCGGCTCGTCTCTCAAGGCCAATAACCTTGAAATACTTGATACGGTCCTGGAAACTACTACGGTCTTGATTGCCAATCATAAAACCCTGACCGTGGACTGGAAAAAAGAAAAAGTTGAGCGTTTGATCATGCTTTTACAGAGCGCCCTTGAGTCCCGTAGCCGGGTCGGAGTCATGTTCAATATTGAAAAGAGTAAACTTCAGGAAGCCATCAAGCTTCTGCCGCCGGCCAAGGTGCCGACTATTTCCAACCTCATGGATGAAAACTGGGTGGACCTTTTCGTGGTTTTACAAAAATCAGTGGTTCGTGATATCCTGCCGACCTTGAAGGCCTTGGGGGCGCATGGCATAGTTGAATTTCCTTTGAGTAAGTACATCGAGTAGAGCCGCAACAGCCTCCTTTTTGATAAAGGACTTGACATGATAGTGTATTTCTGCTACCTGCTTGCCCTTCATTAGGGGAGAGGGCAGCTTTTCGGAATGGAAGAGACTAATTTTAAGCTTACGGCTTTTTGGATGCAATATTCGGAGGATAAGAGTTTTGGCAAATCATAAATCGGCTTTGAAAAGAATCAAACAGAGTGAAAAGCGGCGTCTGCGTAATCGGCAGGCGAACTCTCAATTGAAAACCATGATCAAGACTTTCTACGGCGCGGTCGCCGAGGAAAATGAATGCGAGGCTTTGGCGCTGGTCCATCGTAAGACCGTATCCGCCATAGATCGGGCCGCGACCAAGGGTATTCTTCATAAAAAGACGGCTGCTCGTAAAATTTCCCGGGTTACCGCCTTTATGAACCGGAGTCGGGCCGCTGTCGTGACGGCCGGTTGAGCGTTTATTCAGAGGTCGGCTTTAGTTAAGTCGATGCAGTTTCCCGTTTGTGTAAAAAGCACCTCTTGCCAAGGCAAAGAGGTGCTTTTTTTTGTGGGCTGATTTCCGGCGTTCTCCTTTACTGATCTTTGCCAGTG
>DSCM01000040.1 GCA_011049115.1 Pseudomonadota bacterium | reverse complement strand
GCCGCCGGCCCCTCTCCGACACTGAGACCGCCCAAGGCATAACCATCAAAACCAATGGCCACCGTCTCGTCCAGACTGCGGCGGCGCAATTCGGAAAAGGTACTGCCTTGTATTATGCCGAAAAGCTGGTTATCCTTGCGCCGCCGGGCCGCCTTGCAACGGGCCGCCCAGCGGACCGTCAACTCCATCGAAGACAAAGCCTCCCCATAGGTTGCCGGCCACGGCGTACACTCGTCAAAGGCCATGATGATATCGGCCCCCAGCGCCTCCTGAATCTGAATCGATGATTCAGGAGTCAAACGATGGCTGCTGCCGCCAATCGGCGAGCGAAAGGTCACCCCCTCTTCATCGATCCGGCGCAGTGAAGCCAGGCTGAAAACCTGAAAACCGCCGCTGTCGGTAAGCACCGGCCGCGACCAGCCCATGAATTTATGAACCCCGCCGAGCCGCCGCACCAATTCATGCCCGGGGCGCAGAAAAAGATGGTAGGTATTGGCCAGAACAATCTGCGCCGCGACCTCCTCTTCAAGTTGCTTCGGAGTCAGGCTCTTGACCGTGGCCCGGGTGCCGACCGGCATGAAACAAGGAGTTTCAATCACCCCATGCGCCGTCGTCAGGCGCGCTCGTCGCGCCGCGCTCTTACGGTCATTATCCAGAACCTGAAAAGCGTTCATTTGAGCAGCAGCATGGCATCACCGTAACTGTAGAATCGATATTCCAGTTCCAGGGCTCGCCGATAAGCCGCCATGACCGTTTCCCGCCCGGCAAAGGCGGAAACCAGCATCATCAAAGTCGACGCCGGCAGATGAAAATTAGTCAGAATGGCGTCCACCATTTTAAACTCGTAACCGGGATAGATAAACAGATCGCACAGCCCTTCAAGCAACCCGGTCGCGGCATGATATTCCAGAGCCCGGGTAACCGTGCTGCCGACCGCCACCAAACGCCCGCCGCGTGCCCGCAAGGCGGCGACCCGTTCCAGGGTCGACGGAGGAATACGAAAAAATTCTTCATGGATTCGATGCCCTTCCACCGTCCGCGAACGCACCGGAGCAAAGGTGCCGAGTCCAACGTGCAACGTCAGAAAAGCGATTTCAACCCCATTGCCGCCTAATTCCCGCAGTAACTCCGGCGTAAAATGTAGTCCCGCCGTCGGCGCCGCCACCGCGCCGGCGGCGGCGGGATCGGCGAAAACCGTCTGGTAACTGCGGCGATCATCATCCTCGACGGCGCGCTTGATATAAGGAGGCAAAGGCACCCGGCCAACCTGCTCCAGCACCTCGGCGACCGGGCGGCCATTGGCGCCTGACAACAGAAGCAGCCCCGGACCGGCTCCTGACGCTTCCACCACCATGCCGCGCAGCAAACCGCCGAAATCAAGCTTTTGCCCCGGGCGCGGCTTTTTCGAGGCCTTAAACAGAACCCGCCAGAGCTGTTTGGACTCATCGCCATCGACCACGGATTTTTCCAGCCGCACCAGAAAAGCCTCTATCGCGCCGCCGCTTTCTTTGCGTCCGAGCAAACGAGCCGGAATCACCCTGGTATCATTTAACACCAGCAGATCCCCAGCCTGAAGATAGGCTTTCAGATCGGTGAAGCCCCCGTCAACAAATTCCCGCACGCCCCGCCTGACCAGCAGCAGGCGCGACTGATCCCGTCGCGGCAGGGGATGCTGGGCGATGCGCTCGCTCGGAAGCTCATAATCAAAAAGGGCGACATCCATAATTTCAGCTTCTAAAAATACCCAACTGTTCTTTCGGCCAATTATCAAAGATCCTGAGAGAGTCGTGAATCAACCGCGGCCATCGGCAAAAAACAGCCCGCTTATAAAGCACAACTGCCAAGTGAAGTCAACCGTTATCAGATCCCCGGCACAATTCTTCGCGCCCGGAAGATTCCCAAAAAACGACAACGCGCAAAAAGGGAAAATCCACCCCGGACGAATCAGAAAACATTAACCAGATAGAGCAGTATGACACCGGAAAGCATGGCCGTCAGACCGAAAATCCGCAAAAATTTTTCCGGTTGTTCCTTCAGCAGTGCCAGGGTTTTTTTGATCGCCCCCGGCGCCAGAAAATAAGGCAGTCCCTCGATAATCATCGCCAGGGCAAGAGCGGTCAAAAAATATTTCATAAAAAATCCTGCTGCGGAAACGTGCCCCGCAATCAAAAAAAGACTCTTACGACCCGTGCCTGACGGCACCTCCGCTGGTCGCAAACAAAGACTCCTGTCAATTCAGGTTCGTAACGATTCAGCCATTTTTTGGTTTTGCGGGGGGCTGAATAATAACTCATTTTCTTGTTGTTCAAACTGGAAATAACTTGCAAGGTTCTGCTTAAACTTGTCCCCAGGCTCAGAAATGCGGCGACAAGTCGTGACTTAAGCCAGACCCTACGCCCCCGCAAACGATGATCGGTGGTCACCCATACCGGCCGCTCCACATAGCACAACCCGGGGAAAAGCGCAATTCCCGTCCCGGGGCGGCTTCGTGCAGGTTTTCTCTTGACATTCAGACCCCTGCGTGACTAACCTTTTCCGACAATAATCTGTGGTTTTGCAGATAATCAGGCCCGCAATCCTGAGCCGCCAACCTTAAGAGGAGGTAATCATGATTAGAAAATTGTCCGATTTTTTTGTCAAGTTGGTACAACGCTACCTGCCGGATCCTTTTTTGTTTGCCGTCATTCTGACCTTTGTGGTTTTTCTGATGGGAATCACTATCGCCGGACAATCACCCATGAAAATGGTCGAATTCTGGGGCAACGGCTTCTGGAACCTGCTGGCATTTTCAATGCAGATGGTGCTGGTGCTGGTCACCGGCTATGTCCTGGCGAGCAGCCCACTGTTTAAGAATATGCTCTCCGCTATCGCCGGGGCCATGAAAAGCCCCGGACAGGCGATCATGGTCACCACCTTCGCGGCCCTGGTGGCTTCCTGGATCAACTGGGGTTTCGGCCTGGTAATCGGGGCCCTGATGGCCAAGGAAATGGCGCGCAAGGTCAAGGGGACCGACTATCGGCTCCTGATTGCAAGCGGCTACATCGGCTTTCTCGTCTGGCATGCGGGCTTTTCCAGTTCCGTGGCCCTGACCATTGCAACCCCGAAACACTTTCTTGAAAAAGCCATGGGCATCATCGGCACTTCCGAGACCATTTTCGCCACCTTCAATCTGGTTCCGCTCATCGTTCTGATTCTGACGCTGCCGTTTCTGACCCGCCTCATGATGCCGCGTCCAGCCGATACCGTGGAGATTGACCCGGCCCTGCTGACGGAAATGGATCAGGATTTCGACCTGGGTAAAAACGACACTCCGGCCGACAAACTCGAGAACAGCGTCATCATTTCCATGCTGACCGGAATCATGGGGCTGGCCTACATCGTTTATTACTTTGTCTCCAAAGGCTTTCAGCTCAATCTGAACATTGTCAATTTCATCTTCCTTTTTGTCGGCATTCTCCTGCACAAAACTCCCCGGCGTTATCTGAAAGCCCTGGGAGATGCGGTCAAGGGGGCCGGCGGCATCATCCTGCAGTTTCCCTTTTACGCCGGGATCATGGGCATGATGTCGGCTTCCGGCCTGGCGGCCATCATGTCGGGCTGGTTCGTCAATATTTCCAACGGAGTCACCCTGCCCTTCTTTGCTTTTATCAGCGCCGGGATTCTCAATATTTTCATCCCTTCGGGCGGCGGGCAATGGGCTGTCCAGGGACCGATCATGATCACGGCCAGCACCGAGCTGGGGGTTCCGATGGCCAAGACCGCGATGGCCGTGGCCTGGGGTGATGCCTGGACCAATATGATTCAACCCTTCTGGGCCCTGCCGGCGCTGGGCATTGCCGGGCTCGGAGCCCGCGATATCATGGGGTATTGTCTGGTGGCGATGCTCTACAGCGGGGTGATTATCGGGGGCTGCCTGATGATTTTCTAAACGGTTGCGACAGGATAAATCTTAGCCGAGGCCAAGTTAAAGTTTTCTTTTCACTTGGCCCCGGCTTTATTATGTTCATGACCTTTTTTTCGCGGGCCCGTGCCCGCATCAGCCGAAGCCCTAGACCGAAAAACTGCGGAACCGTGTTTATCGACAGGCCGCACCTTTCGGGTGCTTTTCCCATACTTACCAACTCATTTTCAGCGTGGCCATAATTTCCAGCGGACCCTCGGCATCGCTGAAGGTATACCAGTACGACCCAAACCAACACCCCGGCAACCCGGTTGCCGAAAAAACCATAGCCTTAT
>DSCM01000039.1 GCA_011049115.1 Pseudomonadota bacterium | reverse complement strand
CCTCCAGCCAGTTCCCCCCACAGACGGCCGCCGAGTTCAATTCCAGCCGGCAAAAACCCCTGCCCTGCCGACCGGCAGTCAGCCAGGGATGCGACGAAAACGGGATAAAACCGTTCCAGATCAACCGCAAAACAACCGGCGCTGTTGATTTGTGGATTACGGAAAAGATCGGAAAAGGAGACCTTCAGGGCTTCGACATGCAAACCGGCCAGGAATAATTCGAGTCCTTCCAGAATCAGCAGATCGTCCTGCAGGCGGGCGCGGCCGCCATTGAGCAGCAACGGAGCCTGCCCCTCAAGCAGCCCGACCCGTAGGCCGCGAGCCTGCATGGAACCGCCCAACACGCCCTGCTGCGAATTTTCCCGCGCCAAATGGACAATCTGACGATAACTGCCTTTAAGCCACAGTTCATCGACCGACAATTCGCCAAAATTCTGCAGTTTATTAAATGACGTTTCAAATCGGCAGGGCAGTAAACGCCAGGGCAGCAGGCCGGCCAGCCGGTGCGGACGGCAGGCGGGCATCTCGACCCGCGCCTCGATGGTGCCGTCCAGGCCCCGCCGGGCTTCATGCAGAAGGCAATAGCCATTGAGTTTCAAGCCATCGACAGCCAGTCTGAATTTTCGCATTTCAATGGTGTTGTAATGATCCGCCAGACAAAAATCATATTCCAGATCAAGACGTTGGCATTCAAGTTTGCGGCCGAAAACCTGAGGATAATCGAGCTCCGCCCGCCGCAGAGTGATTTTACCTACCGAGGAAAACAAACCCAGCAAAGAGCCCCGATAGGTCGAATCGATATCCACCCGGGCGCCGATAAACCTGATCGGAACATATTTCTGATAGTAGGGGAAATAATTGGCGGCATTGAGATCAACCGCCTGCACCCGGCAATTAAGCCGGATTTGTTCAAGCTGAAAAGGCAGGCCCAGGTTACTGCAGCGGCCGAAGATCTTGATTGAACCCGGATTTTCGTGATCCAGCACCTGAGCGTCCAGCCTGAAATCAGCTGGAGCCCCGGCCGCCCCCCACTCGCACCGAGCATCGAGATCCGCAAACCGGGTAATTACCGGACTCGCGGCAAAACTGCGGTCGGTCAGTTCCAGGGAACCATTAATGATTTCAATTTTCGCTTCCTCAAGATCGCCCAGAAAATGCCATCCGGCGAACCCGTTGGGCGGGGTCTGAACTTGGGCTGAAGGTTGAACCTGAACCTGGGCTGGAGTTGAGGCTTGGTCTGCGTTTGTCGAGTCAGGCTCCGGCAGGCCGGGGACCGCAACCTGCCGGTCGGTCGGCGGTAAAAACGCGGACCAGGGCGAACGCCCTTTTTCCAGGGAAAATACGATCCTGGGTTCCACCAGAACCAGCCGTTTGAGACGCAGTGTGCGCCGCAAAAGGGGCCCGGTGGAAAAACTGACCCTCGCCACCGCCGCGTCAATCCGTTGTCTGCCGTCATGGTCTGTCAGCCTGAAACCATTCACCTGAAAACCGGGGCCGTAGCGAAAGGTCAGACTGATGCGCTCGATACTGATTTGCCCATTGAACTTCGATTCCAGAAAAAGCAAAAGGCGGGGACGGAATTTCTCGAGATCAATCAGGTTGGGCAAACTGATCAAAAGAAGAAAGAACAGCAGTAAAAGCAAAGCCCCCAGCCGGGAAAACAAACGCCCGCGCCGGCTAAACATAAACTCGCCCCGGACGCAAACAAGCTGACAAGTTCTTCAGTCTGGCGCAAAACAAAAGCAGAACCTCCTTGAAAGCAAACAAAAGATTTTACCTGAGATAGTCCGACAGAGGGTGATTGTCAAGAAATTTAGTATCTTACAGGTTGTTTTCTGGTTTTTTCAACGTTTTTCAGACCACAAAAACAAGAAAATGTTAAGTGCTTCACGGGTTATCCCCCGAAGGGTGGTTGTGATACTCTAAAATTGATCAGTTAAAGAGCTAGTGATTACGGAAAATTGACCACCCACAGCGACCTTTTCTATATATGGTTTTTAAAACCATATATAGAGAGGTGAAAGGATGCCTAGGATGGATCAATATGAACATATCCGAACAGCCAATCGGGTATACGGTCACAGTCTCAGTAAGATTTCCAGAGATACTGGTCATTCACGCAACACCATTAGAAAGGCTTTGCAGTCTGAGAT
>DSCM01000038.1 GCA_011049115.1 Pseudomonadota bacterium | reverse complement strand
CTGGAAAGACATTACCAATAAGCAAACTTAAAATTTAACCATGAACATCAGTGCCTAACTTTATCTTGCTATCAGGGTGATCAATTTTCGATAATCACAACTGGTCAAATTTCGGTTGTCATATTTCTTTCCACGACCATGACAAAGCGCCGCCAGAGAGCTGAAAAATGCTCCGGCGGCAGGCTGTCTGGGGTTCGCAGTTCCAAGGTGGGACCTTTGAGATTGAGCCTGACATCGGTGAAAATCGTTGTCAGGTGAAGCAAAAAATCGGCAAAGGTAATATTTCTCATCATAAAAAAAGGCTGCCGATAACGCAGGTCCAGAGCCTTAAGGGCGTGCCTGACCATCCCGGCCAGCAGCTCATTCTCATTCGCACAGAGGTTCAGCGGTGGCAGGCCGCAACGACTTTCTTCGGTCGCGTCCCAGATTTTTCGCCGTTCCGGTCCCATCCCGAATGGGGCCTCGGCCGCAAGCTCCGCCAGGAGCCGGTATAAAGGCAACATCTCCGCCAGACAACGAATCCTGACATGAAAATGTATCGAGGCCGTCCCCTTCATCATTTCCCGGCCCCGCCCGCCATTGTCGGAAAACAGGGCATGCATATCCAAATAACGCCGGCTGACAAGGCAAAGCTTCGCCGTTTCCCGACCGGGAAGATAGGCGACACCTCGATATTTAACCCCGCAGAACGCCTCTATGCAGCGATTGGTTTCCCGAAGCTGTTCCAACAGGGCAGCCAGGGCCTCGTCATCGAAGGCAAAAAGAGGAGGAGAACCATACTCCAGCTGCCCGCCCGGCTCAAAGGTAAGATGCAGCCCGTTGAGAGCCAGAAATTCACCCTCCTTCTGGGGCCGGTAACCCAAGCGCAGTAAACATTGGGCGATTTTGTCGATCCCCTTCGGAGTCAGACGCCGCGTAGGCAGCAATTCATACTCAAATCCATAGGTCAAAGGCCCGGGGGAAATTTTCTCCACCAGCACTTTGCGCAGTTCCGTAGTAAAAGCAGAGACCAGGCTTTCAAGTCTTATCTTTCCCTGTTCATTCACGGCCGAACTCCTCAAACCATAAAGTAAAAACCAGCACCGCAAAAAGACGATCCGCCCCCGAAACCAGGGTCGCCGGACCAACGCCGGCGCTGGTGACCTGTTCCGTCAGCTCCCTGACCATGGCCGGATTTAAAATTCCATGACGCCTGATCATCTCTCCGGCCAAAGCTTCCCGAACCACCTCCGGCCACAGCCTGCGATCGGCCAACCAAACGGCCAGCGGACTGGTAAACGGCTGTTTACGCCGCCAGGCGCTCTTTTCATCCAGCAGTCCAAAACGGGAAAAAGCCCGGCGACAGATATCCTTTCCCCGGTTTCCAGACAGGTCGATCTTGTACTCAGGCGGCAGCCGGGCGGCAAACTCGGCCAGACGATAATCTAGAAAAGGGGTCCGCGTTTCCAGAGAATGGCGCATTGCCAGCTTATCAAGACGTAAAATAACGTAGTCCGGCAGGCGGCAACGAGTCTCGACGGCCAGGGCCGCGTGCAGAGGATGTTCGTGGCCGTCAAGCCTGGGCGCCGCCCCCAGAGAAACAAGACCGGCCACCCTTGGTTTCCGGGATTTATTCTGATAACCGAGAAGACGCGCCAGTTCCGCTTCGCTGAAAAGGGCCTCGCTCTGAATGTAACGGCGCAGCGGATCATCGGCCCGCACCGCCAGATAATCCGGCAGTTCAGGATAAAGATGAACCAGCTCCCGGCGCCCGGAAACCCCGAGCTGAGAATACTCGAAAGCCGCCATTTCCAGTAAGAATTTACGATAGCCGGCAAAGATCTCGTCGGCCCCCTCACCCGTGAGCACCGTCTTGACCTTTTGCGCCGCCAGGCGACAGACCTGGTCGGTAGGCAACACCGCTCCAAGAAAAATGGGTTCCTCCAAGGCCCGCAGCAGGGCCGGCAGTTCGGCCAGCTGATCCGGATAACAGAAATCAACATAATGCTTGCTGCCCGCGAAACGACCCGCCGCAGCCTTGAGAAACTCCTCGACCAGCGGCAGTTCATTGTACTGAGGTTCGGAAAAAGCAATCGTGAACAGCGACAAACCTCGCCCACCGCCGGCGGCGGCCGCAGCCACCGCACAGGAATCAATCCCGCCGCTCAAAAAACTGCCCACCTCGACATCGGAGCGTAACCGCAGCCGCACCGCATCCTGAAAAAGTTCAAACAGTTCAGCCTCGGCATCGGCCCGGGAAAGCGCAGAATCTTTTTCGGGAAAAAGATTCTGCCAATAGGAACTTATTTCATAATGACCGTGTTCAAGATCATAGGTCAGCAAGTAACCCGGCGGCAATCTTTTGATCCCGCTGAAAATCGTCTCTTCACCGGGAAGATAGCGATAGGTGAAAAGGGTGGGAAACAACTCCTGCCGAAGGCGGGCCCGATCGGTCACCGCCAGCAGAGGCTTGATCTCGGAGGCAAAGTAAAAATCACCTGCGAACTCTCGGTAGTACAACGGCTTGATGCCGAAACGATCCCGAAAGAGAATCACCTTATTTTCCCGCGGACTGAAGAAAGCGCCAGCGTACATACCGTTGAACGCTTGCAGGGCGACGGCTGGAGAATGGTGGCGGAACATTTGCAGGGCGACTTCCGCATCCCCTCGCGTCAGCCATTCGACCCCGCCCAGCCCGGCTTTCAGTTCAAGATAATTATAGAGCTGGCCGTTGCAGATCAGGGCCGACCGGTCAACCGGAGAAAACACCGGCTGCATTCCGGTTTCCAGATCGAGAATCGCCAGCCGGACAAAACCAAAACCCACCCGCCGAACGCCGTTTTGATAGACCTCGACCCGCTCGTCATCCGGCCCGCGATGACTCTGACAGTCCCCCATCCGACGCAGTTTATACTCCAGATCAGAGGCCGCCAGTCGGGCTGAGATGATTCCCGCAATACCACACATACCACTCATCTACTCGCAAAAGTTACAGCTCCAGCTTATCGGGCCGAATCCAGTAAAGCAGCAGCAGGCCGGGCAAGGCCGCCGCCGTACAGAAGATAAAAAAGAAAGACCAGCCCCCGGCGGCGACCAGATAGCCGGTCGGAGCCGCGGCCAGAACCCTGGGAATCCCCATCAAACTGGAAAGCAGGGCATATTGCGTCGCGGTAAATTTTTTATTGGTCAGCGTCGCCATGTAGGCGACATAGGCCGCCGTGCCCATGCCCGCACTCAGGTTTTCAAAAGCGATCACCCCGGTCAGAAGACAAAGTCCGCCTCCGGCCTGAGCGAGAAGCACAAACCCGGCCGTCGAAAGAGCCTGCAACAGACCAAACCACCACAGAGCCCGATAAATCCCGATTTGTAACAGGGTCAGCCCACCGACCAGGCCACCGGCCAGGGTCGCCCAGAAACCGAAAAGTTTGACCACCGTCCCGATCTCGGTTTTACTGAAACCCAGCTCCAGATAAAACGGCATGGTCAGACTGGAAGCCATCTGATCGCCGATTTTATAAAAAAGAATAAAGGCCAGCAGCAACCAGGCCCCCCGACGACTGAAATAGTCGGCAAACGGCCCCAGCACGGCCTCTCTAAAGGAGCGTGGCCGGCCGGCATCATGTCGCGGTTCCCGGCAGAAAACGGTGGTCAGAACTCCGAGAAGCAGGGATCCGGCCATGACCAGGTAAACCGCGCGAAAAGAAAGATGATCCGCCAGAATCAAGCCGCCGCTGCCGGCCAGAAGCATTCCGAGACGATAGCCGTTGACATACAGGGAAGAGCCCAGCCCCAGTTCGGCATCACTCAGATCTTCTCGTCGGTAAGCATCGACGACAATATCCTGTGAAGCAGAAAAAAAGGTCACCAGACAAGCCAGCAAGGCAACCAGGTGCGGGCTTTCAAGTGGACTGGCCAGTCCCAGACCGGCGATGGTCAGAATCAGAGCAAACTGCGCGACCAGAAGCCAGCCTCGGCGTCGCCCCAGAAACGGCAAACTATAGCGATCCAGAACCGGAGCCCAGAGAAATTTCAGGGTATAGGGCAGGCCAACCAGGGAAAAAAGCCCGATCACGCGAATGTCGACTCCGGACTCCTTCATCCAGGCCTGAAGAATCGTGATCGTCAACAACAAGGGCAGACCGCAGGCAAAACCCATCAGCAAGGCAACCAGCATCCGCGCGGTCAGAGCCAGTTCAAAAAGAGCCCGCACCTTGACGATCAGTCGCAAGAAATTGTCTCGGAAAGGTTATGGGCGGAGGGGGCCGCCGGACAACTATAGTTTTTTCCTCCTGAAGGCTGAACCGACAGCGGACGATTACTCAACATCAGTTCGATTTCATCCTTATGTTTGAGAAACACGGCGACCAGTTCGGGATCAAACTGCCGGCCCGCCCCATTTCTCAACTCGGCCAAGGCCTCATCCAAGCTCAGCGGCAAACGATAGGGACGCTGCGAGGTCATGGCGTCAAAGGCATCGGCCACGGCGATAATTCGCGCCATCAGGGGAATATCAAAACCACTCAGGCCGGCGGGGTAACCTTTGCCGTTCCAATGTTCATGATGATGATAGACCACCGCCGTCACCGTCGCCAACGAACTGATCGGAGCCAGAATATCCCGGCCCTTGCGAGGATGTTCCCGGATTTCCTGAAATTCCCCTTCGGTCAGGGGCCGGGAGAGATTCAAGATGGTATCAGAAACCCCGATTTTACCGATATCATGCAAAATCGCGGCCTGCTGCAAAGCGGCGAGTTTCTCTGAAGAGAAATCCAGTTTACGAGCGATCAAGGCCGCATAACAGGCCACCTGCCGAGAGTGTCCATGGGTATAGGAATCCTTGGTCTCCAGGGCCAGGGCGAAACTTTCGACAGTTTCGACATATTGCCTCTGCAGGTTGTCGTAGAGACGGGTGTTCTCAATGGCGCCTGCCGCCTTGGAAACCAGCATGTAAAGCAGGCGCCGCAGGCGATCGGTAAAAACAATTTCAGGACTGAGGGAAACCAGGACCAGAAAACCGGTCAGACGATTATTGGCCTTCAACGAAAACGTCATGATCGATTCATAATTAAACCTGTTCGAGTCATCCTTGAACAAGCCGCTCAGCGAGGCATCGTTTTTGCTGAATATCCGGCTGCTGCTGCAAAGAAAATATTTTTCCGCCACGACGGCCGGAAAGCGCTTGGGCAATAGATTAAGCAAATATCTATCCGCCGTCGGCAAACGACAAAACAGTTTACGCCGACAGAGACGAAAATCGGAATCGGCTTCAATCCCGCCTGAATCATCAAGATAAAGGGCGATAAAATCAGTCTGGGTAAAATAGGCTACGGAATCAAAGAGAACTTCAAGCACTTCCTTAAAAACAAAACGGGAACTGATCACCTCACTGGCCCGATACAGGGCCATCATTTCCTTCAAATTAACATTTTCGCGCTGAAGAAAATGTTTTTCCAGGGCCCGGCTGACGGCATTTTTAACTTCATCCAGAACAAAAGGCTTGGTCAGATAATCATAAACTCCGCATTTCAGGGCATCGACCGCGGACTGAATTGACGCATAGGCGGTAATCATAATCGTGGTCGGCGCCTTTTCCCGGGTCTTGATCCGTTCGACCAGTTCCATACCGTTCATTTTCGGCATGTTGATATCGGTCAGGAGCAAATCAAAATCTTTCTCGTCAAGCCGTTCCAGAGCTTCAACCCCATTGGCGGCGCAAACCACGCGATAGCCCAATTCCCGAAGATAATCATCCAAAATTTCGACGATACCTTCATCATCGTCAACCACCAGAATATTTACTTCGTGGTTTTGCCAACTATTTTCCATCTGTCATCACGATCTAATTTCGGCGGCGTTAATCTCTAACTGAGAAAACAGATCTTTGCAAACCTGCATAATTCACAAAATCATCCCGCAGTCAAGGGTTCTCAGGGTTATGAATAGGAACAACAAGCTTCCGACAAGGTCGCATTAAACTAAACCATATCAGTACACTCCAGCAGGCGCGCTGTCAAGCAGTAAACCGGGCCGCAAAGCCCCTAAATCCGATCTTTATCCCGGCATGATTACCGGGAGAAAAACTTCGCGGACAAAAAAAAGAGGGTGAAAACCGATGTTCTCACCCTCAGAAAAAAAACAACGATCATGCGCTCTGCCGTCAAACACCCGGTAATCATTCATGATTGCCTCATCGACTCGGATCGAAAGGCAGACAACCTTGCAGTTAACCCTCACAGATACTCACGAATCAGAATTTCCGCGATTTGGACCGCGTTTAACGCTGCGCCTTTACGAATATTGTCAGCGACCACCCATAAGTTGATGCCATTATCAATGGATTCATCCTCCCGAATCCGACCGACCAGGGTGTCATCCTGACCGGCGGCATCAATCGCCATGGGGTAAAGATTATGGGCCAGCTCGTCAACCAGGCGCACCCCCGGCGCCCGTTCCATCAATGCCCGAACCTCCGCCACAGAGATCTTTTCATCGGTCTCGATATTGATTGATTCGGAATGGCTGTAAAAAACCGGAACCCGCACCGCTGTCGCGGTCACCCCGATACTGTCATCGCCAAAAATTTTCTTGGTCTCCCGCACCATTTTCATTTCTTCCCGGGAATAACCGTTTTCAAGAAAGACATCGATATGAGGCAGACAGTTGAAAGCAATCTGATGCGGATAAACCTTAACCGGGAGATCGGCTTCCTGATTAAACAGCGCCAGAACCTGTTTTTCCAGCTCTTCGATCGCCTTCTTGCCGGTGCCGGAAACCGCCTGATAAGTCGAGACCACGATCCGACGAATCCCGACCGCATCATAAATCGGCTTCAAAGCGACCACCATCTGAATAGTCGAGCAATTCGGATTGGCGATAATTCCCCGGTTCCTGAAATCGGCAATCGCCCAGGAATTTACTTCAGGGACCACCAGGGGCACATCCGCCTCCATGCGAAAAGCATTGCTATTGTCGATAACTACCGCGCCGCTACGCACGGCGGCCGGAGCGAATTTTTCACTGATCGAGCCGCCGGCGGAAAACAGAGCGATATCAACTCCGGCAAAGGAGTTTTCCGTAAGCTCCTCGACCGCATATTCAACCCCTTTAAACACATAGGTTTTCCCTGCCGATCTGGCCGAAGCCAGCAATTTCAGTTCGGCAACCGGAAAATCCCGCTCTTCCAGAGTCGCCATCATCTCATTTCCGACCGCGCCGGTGGCCCCGACCACGGCCACATTATAACCTGTTTTCTTCATTTTCCTCTCCGCCTGATTCCTTTTAAAAAATATTTTAACCAGCGCGCCGCCCATGGTTCAAGGCTGCCGGCAAGGACTAGCGCACGCCTACCAAACATCTGCCGATCAATCTGCCGCCAGTCGTCTGCGCCAGTATTCCATCAAACCGCCGTCATCCAGCAGTTTGCGCATGAACTCCGGAATCGGCCGGGCCGCAAAACTTTGGCCGCTGCTCAAATCATCAATCCTTCCGGTCGCCGGATCGACCACAATTTCATGCCCCTCCTGCAGAGCCGCTGCCGCTTCCGTCGACTCCAGAATCAAAAGTCCGGTATTGAAAGCATTGCGATAAAAAATCCGGGCAAAGGTCGGAGCGATGACACAGGCTATTCCGGCGGCTTTAATTGCGATTGGAGCGTGCTCCCGCGAAGAACCGCAACCGAAATTCTTCCCGGCAACCATGATATCCCCCGGCTTCACCTTCGCAGCGAAACCGGGATCGGCGTCTTCCATGCAATGGCGGGCCAACGCCGCCGGCTCGGAGGTATTGAGATAACGGGCCGGAATGATCGCGTCGGTATCGACATCATCGCCGAATTTCCAGGCTTTCCCTTGAATTTTAGTCATGCGAAAACTCCCTTTCTACGCGAGCTCTTCCGGGGCCGCGATGCGACCGAGCACGGCGGAGGCCGCGGCCACAGCCGGGTTACTCAGATAAACTTCACTCTGCGGGTGTCCCATGCGGCCGACAAAATTGCGATTGGTGGTAGCGACCGCCCGTTCTCCGGCCGCCAGGATACCCATGTGTCCACCCAGACAGGGACCGCAGGTCGGCGGCGAAATCACCGCCTCGGCATCGAGAAAAATCTCGGTCAGCCCCTCCAGAATCATCTGGCGATAGACTTCCTGAGTCCCCGGAATAATCAACAGCCGCAAATAAGGGGCTGCTTTGCGGCCCCGCAGGATTTTTGCGGCCAACCGAAAATCCTCAATCCGACCATTGGTACAAGAACCGATAACCACCTGGTCAATCGTGAGACTATCGGCAACCGCCTGATCCACCGAACGACTTTGATCAGGCAATGGCGGATAGGCAACCTGCGGCCGAATAAGCGCGGTATCGATTTCCAGGGTCCGCACGTAACGCGCTTCAGCATCGCTGGCAAAAATCGTATAATCTCGTTTGGCCCGCGGGCGCACGTAATCAAGCGTAATTTCATCGGGAGCGATAATGCCGTTCTTGGCTCCCGCCTCAATCGCCATGTTGGCCATTGACATGCGCCCGTACATGGGCAGCGCCGAGATCGCTTCTCCCGTCATTTCCAGAGCCTGGTAAAGAGCCCCGTCCACCTTGAGCAGACCGATCGTGTATAAAATCAGATCCTTGCCCTCAACCCAGGGACCGGGACGACCATGGTAGATCACCCTGATGGTTTCCGGCACCTTGAACCAGACCCGGCCGGTGGCCATGGCCGCCGCCAGATCAGTACTCCCAACCCCGGTCGCAAACGCGCCGAGGGCGCCGTAGGTACAGGTATGGGAATCAGCCCCGACAATCAGATCTCCAGGCAGAACCAGGCCCTGTTCCGGCAGCAGAACATGTTCAATGCCCACGCGGCCGACCTCAAAATAATGTTCCAGGTTCTGACGCCGGGCAAAATCACGCACGATTTTAGCCTGTTCGGCCGATTGAATATCTTTGTTCGGCGTAAAGTGATCAGGAACCAGGATCACCCGGTCCCGTGCAAAAACCCGTTCCACGCCCAGCTTTTCAAATTCCGCGATGGCAATCGGCGCGGTGACATCGTTGGCAAGTGCAATATCGACCCGGGCCTCAATCAGCTGACCGGCCTCGACCCGATCAAGTCCGGCATGGAAGGCAAGTATCTTTTCGGTAATAGTCTGAGCCATAAAATCTCCTTATCCGGCCGCCTCATGCGACGCAGCCCGTGAAACGACCGGATCTGTACACAGTTGTATAAGGTCGGCAATCCCAACCGCTGACAAACTCACAAAGAATCGGTTTTCTTCCGGATTTCAGACCGTCACCTGGGGACGGTTACGTTTCTTGTATTCAAGCTTGTTCAGCGCATTCAGATAAGCTTTCGCGCTGGCAACCAGTACACAGGTGTGAGCTCCCTGCCCCATAACCGTCAGGCCGTCCTCGCTGATCCGGACCGTAACCTCGCCGAGAGCGTCCGTCCCCCCTGTAATTGACTTGACTTCATAAGTCAAGAGACGGCTCCGGGTGTCGGTAAGCCGCTTGATCGTCTTAAAAACCGCGTCCACCGCGCCATCGCCGAACTCCGCTCCATGCCGGACCTCACCCTCGACCTCAATCTCCAGGGTCGCGCTCGGCATGGCCACCGTACCGCTGTTGATATTAACAAAATTAAGCTTAAAATAAGACGGAATCCGGATGATTTCGTCAGCGATCAGGGCATCGATATCTTCGTCAAAAACCTCTTTTTTCTTGTCCGCCAGCTTCTTGAACGCAAAGAAAGCGGTCTCCACCTGCTGCGCGTCAAGCTCGTAACCGAGGGCATTGATTTTTTCCTGAAAAGCGTGACGCCCGGAGTGTTTGCCCATAACCAGGCTGTTTTGCGGCAGGCCGATTGATTCGGGAGTCATGATCTCGTAAGTCGCCTTGTTTTTAAGAACCCCGTCCTGGTGAATGCCGGCTTCATGAGCAAAGGCGTTGGCGCCGACGATCGCCTTGTTGGGCTGCACCCGTATACCGGTAACCTGACTGACCAAACGACTGGTGGAATAGATCTGGGTCGTGACGATTCCGGTTTCATAAGCCAGATTATCGGGTCGAGTGCGCAAAGCCATGACCAGTTCCTCCAATGAGGAATTTCCGGCCCGCTCGCCGATACCATTGATCGTGCATTCAACCTGGCGGGCCCCGGCTTCAATAGCGGCAATCGAGTTTGCCGTGGCCAGACCGAGGTCGTTGTGGCAGTGAACCGAAATCACCACCCCGTCACCACCATGCGGCAAACGCTCGCGAACCGCCTTGATCAGCGCCGCATATTCCCGGGGCACAGCGTAGCCGACGGTATCCGGAATATTGATGGTGCGCGCCCCGGCCTCTATCACGGCCGTAAAGATCCGCACCAGAAAATCAGGTTCACTGCGAGTTGCGTCCTCAGCTGAAAACTCAATGTTTGAGGTCATCGTCCGGGCATAGCGCACGGCCGCGACGGCCTGTTCCAGAACGGCGTCGGCTTCCATCTGCAGTTTATAGCGCATATGAATCGGTGAGGTTGCAATAAAGGTATGAAGACGCGGGTCGGCGCCCCCCCGTAAAGCCGCCCAGGCCCGGTCAATATCCTGCCGGTTGGCCCGAGCCAACCCAGCGACCTGACAACCGCGAATCTCGTCGCTGACCAGTTTGACCCCGGCGAAATCACCTTCGGATGCAATCGGGAAACCGGCTTCAATTACGTCAACCCCAAGTTTTTCCAATTGTCTGGCCAGCAGCAATTTCTCTTCCACATCCATGCTGGCCCCTGGTGACTGTTCTCCATCCCTTAAAGTCGTATCGAAAATTATAACTCTGTCCATAGTTCCTCTCCCTATCCACGGCTCAGCCGGCCCCGGGGTTTGGTTTTTAGTACCTTACAGGTTATTTTCTTGTTTTTTTCAACAATTTTTTCAACCATAAAAACAAGAAAATGTTCTGATAAGAGTATTTATTTGCGGGCCGTGAAGGCCCCCATTTGGGTTGCGGGATTATTCCCGCATTAGTTTATCCTTCCTACATGCGGACCATGATCAGATCAACCGAACCCCGGAAAAACGGCTCTCACGAGCCTCTTTTTCATGGCCTGCCGGCCACAGAAAAACCCCCTGAATCCGGCCAGCGAACCCAAGGGGTTTTAGTTTGACAAAAAAGGCTTTTTTAATCAGGCTAAGGTGCCACGCCCTCCTCATCGACCCCTTGAGTCCGCCCTCTTAGGAGGCCGGTCAAACCTAGAAGCGCCTTGACCGGACCGGATAAGGTGTAGATTACGGCCAGGGTGAAAAGTGAAATCTGGGGCTCGGCGGCAATCACAATGAAAATCAGGGCGACGATCACCAAGGCTCTGAAAGGGGCGCGACCCTGAAAAAGAGACTCTTTAAACGCCGGATATTTGACATTGCTGACCATCAGAAAGGCAAGTCCGTAACAGAGGAGAAGCAAAAAAACATTCCGTTCGATTCCGGTCGCGCCCAAATGCTCGGCAATCAAGACCGTGGTCGCCGCCATGCTCGCCGCGGCCGGAATCGGCAAGCCATTGAACAAACCCTTCGCCACTGTCTCGACCTGAACGTTGAAACGAGCCAGGCGCAAAGCACCGCAGGCAACAAAAAGGAAGGCCGCCAGCCAGCCGATACGACCGAAAGAGATCAGACTCCACTGAAAAATCAGCAGCGCCGGAGCCACTCCGAAAGAAACCAGGTCGGCAAGAGAGTCGAACTCCATGCCGAAACGGCTGGTGGCCTTCATCATCCGCGCCACCTTGCCATCCAGAATATCAAAGACATTGGCCACCACAATCGCCGCAGCCGCCGTCGGGTAATTGCCTTTAATCGCGGAAATGATGGCGAAAAAACCACAGAAAAGGTTGCCCATGGTAAAAAGATTGGGCAGCAGATAGATGCCGCGAATCACTTGATTATCCCCCTCCAGATTAAATGCAAACAATCTGCCAAGACGCTATAGCTGCTTGATAACACATCAAGCATGGTTTGGCAAGTAACCAATGATGGTTTCCCCGGCCTTGACATGCTGGCCCACCGAGATATCAATTTCCGTCTCCAGAGGAAGATAGAGATCAACCCGTGATCCGAAACGGATCAGACCGAAACGTTCGCCTTTTTCGAGGTGGTCATCGGGGCCGACGAAACAGACAATCCGGCGGGCAATCAGACCGGCGATCTGCATGAAAGCCAGACGATTACCCCGCTCATCCTCCATGACCACAAGATTGCGCTCATTTTCTTCCGCCGCCTTATCCAGGTTGGCGGAAAAAAACTTGCCCGGTGTATAGTGGACCGCCAGTACGCGCCCGGCACTAGGAGAGCGATTGACATGAACATTGAATACCGACATGAAAATACTGACCTTGGTGCTCTCTTCGAGACCTGCCAGTTCGGGCCCATCAACCCGGGTCACGGACAGCACCCGGCCATCCGCAGGCGAAACCAGAGTACCCTCCCGAAACGGCGGAAAACGCTGCGGGTCGCGGAAAAAAGCGCCGCAGAAAACCCCCAGCAACAAACTCAGTTTCCAGAGCCAGCCCCAGCCCAGAAACAGAAAAAAAAGGGTCGCCAGCGCCAGGCCTAAAACCCAGCGATGCCCCTCCGGATGAATTTTGTCTAACAAGGGCAAATTTTTAAAATCCACTCTTTTACTCCTTTCGCTGCGTCAGTCTGCGGACCGGCCTGCCGGCACCTTGCGGTCTGCAACCAGAGCCTCACAGTTCATTTTCGGTCTGAAAAACCAGCCCATGAACCGATGAGAGTCCTTATTTGCGACCCGCGGAAGTGGCGTCAGGTGCGGGCCGCAAACCGCCGTCTGGGTTGCGAAGCTCGCTCCCGCATTAGTTTTTGTTTTTATCGACCAGTCTCGACTGGCCGATCCAGCTCATCATGGAGCGCAACTTTTCACCGACCCGCTCAATCTCATGCTCCTCACCCTGCCGGGTCAGCGCGTTAAAAACCGGGCGATGGGCCTGATTTTCAAGAATCCATTCCCGAGCGAAGGAACCATCCTGAATCTCTTCCAGAATTTCAGCCATGGCTTCGCGACTCTCCTGGTTGATGACCCGAGGGCCCCGGGTCAGATCACCAAACTGGGCCGTATTGCTGACCGAATAGCGCATATTGCTGATCCCGCCTTCGTAGATCAGATCAACAATCAATTTCAGCTCGTGCAGGCATTCAAAATAGGCCATCTCCGGAGCGTAGCCGGCATCGACCAGGGTTTCAAAACCGGCCCGAATCAGCTCCGTCACCCCTCCGCAGAGCACCGCCTGTTCCCCGAAAAGATCGGTTTCGGTCTCCTCCCGGAAAGAGGTCTGAATAATCCCGGCCCGGCCGCCGCCGATCCCGCAGGCATAGGCCAGAGCCAGCTCCCGGGTATTACCGGACGGATCTTGATGCAGGGCAATCAGAGTCGGCACTCCCATGCCCTTGGTGTACTCATGCCGAACCAGATGACCGGGACCTTTGGGAGCCGCCATGAAGACATTGACCCCGGCCGGCGGCACGATCTGACCGTAATGGATATTGAACCCATGCGCAAAGGCCAGATAATCGCCCTTGCTGAGATGGGGGGCGATTTCATCCCGGTAAAGCGCGGCCTGAAGCTCATCGGGAACCAGAATCATGATTACCTGGGCCTGACGCACTGCCTCCACCGTAGGATAAAGCGGCAAACCTCCGGCTTCCGCCTTGCGCCAGGAAGCCCCCCCCGGACGCAAACCGACGACCACATCAAATCCGCTTTCATGCAGATTGTGCGCATGCGCATGCCCCTGACTGCCGTAACCGATAATCGCGATCTTCTTGCCTTGCAACACTGCTAAATCAGCATCTTTCTCATAATAAAGCTGCATGCTTTCCTCACTTTGCCTGAATGATTAAACTGCCTTGCCCGCACGATCGCGTCATCGCCAGGGCGATGCCTGCAGTCGGCCAGAACCTAGATAACTGCGTCATAGACCTCGACGGCCACCGTCACGAGCCAGAGCCACCATTCCGGTCCGAGACATTTCGCTCAGCCCGAAAGGCCTGAGTACCTTGAGCGCGGCCTCGATTTTAACCCGCTCCCCTGTAAGCTCGACAATCATGAAACGGGGACCAAGCTCCAAAACCCGGCCCTGATATACCTCGATCAGGCGCAATAATTCCAGACGCTTGGCGCCGCCGCCGGGGGCGAACTTCAAAAGCACCAGCTCGCGCGCCATCTGCACCGCTTCGGTAAGCTCCACGACCTTGATAACATTGATTAATTTATTGAGCTGTTTGGTTATCTGCTCAATAATCTGATTATCACCCTGGGTGACGATAGTCATGTTGGAAACCGTCGAGTCCTCGGTTTCCGCCACGGTCAGACTTTCAATATTAAAGCCACGTCCACTGAAAAGCGAGGCGATACGGGCCAGAACCCCGAACTCGTTTTCAACCTGCACATTGATGATATGTCTCATGTTCACCAACCTCCCGGTTTTCAGACCAGCAGCATATTGGAGATAGCCTCCCCGGCCGGCACCATGGGATAGACATTCTCCTCGGGAGCCACCACGATATCAACCACCACCGGACCCGAGTGGGCGAAAGCCCGGCGCAACACCGGCTCGACCTCTTCCGGCTTGACGGCCCGCAGGCCTAAAGCCCCGTAGGCCTCGGCCAGTTTGACAAAATCAGGAGCACTTTCCATCCGCGTAGAGGAATAGTTGCCCGCGAAAAAAAGCTCCTGCCACTGGCGTACCATGCCCAGAAAGCCATTGTTCAAAATAACCACCTTGATCGGAAGATTATACTGGACCGCCGTCGCCAGCTCCTGGCTGTTCATCTGGATACTGCCGTCGCCGGCGATATCGATAACCAGACGCCCGGGAAAGGCAACCTGAGCTCCGATCGCCGCCGGCAGACCGTAACCCATGGTTCCCAGTCCCCCCGAGGAGAGCCAGCTGCGAGGATGCAGAAAGGTAAAAAACTGGGCCGCCCACATCTGATTCTGGCCGACTTCGGTAGCGATAATCGGGTTCTGCGCCTGAGCCAAGGCACTGATTTGCTCAACCACAAACTGAGGCTTAATCACTTCTTTCTGTTCGTAGGCAAGTTTATGACTGTCCCGCCAGCGGGCAATTTCTCCAAGCCAATCATCATGACCGGCGGCGAAGACCGCGGCCGCAGCGGCGGCCTTCTCGGTCTGCAACAGCATTTTACGCAAGACATCGCCGACATCACCGACAATCGGAATATCGACCTCAACATTTTTTGAGATGGAGGTCGGATCGATATCGATATGAACAATTCTGGCATCAGCGGCAAATTTATCGATACGACCGGTAACCCGATCATCGAAACGGGCGCCGAAGGCGACCAACACATCGCTGCCGGTAACCGCCATGTTGGCCCGATAAGTTCCATGCATGCCGAGCATTCCCAGAGCCAGCTCGTCATTTTCGGGAAAAGCGCCGAGCCCCATCAAGGTTGTGGTCACGGGTATACGCAGGCGCCGGGCCAGAAGGGTCAGCTCGGCCGCGGCATTGGCCAGGATGACCCCGCCGCCGACATAAAAGAGCGGGCGCCGGGCGGTAAAGAGCATTCCCATGGCCCGTTCGATTTGCCCCGGATGACCGGCATAATTGGGGCTGTAACCTTTCAGGGAAAGCTCAATCCGCTCTTTTTTAACGGCCTTGCCGGCAATCACATCCTTGGGCAAGTCAACCAATACCGGCCCTGGCCGGCCGCTGGCGGCAATATGAAAAGCTTCGTTAACGATTCTTTCCAGGTCTTCGACCTTCTTGACCAGAAAATTATGTTTGGTACAGGAACGGGTGATCCCTACGATATCGGCCTCCTGAAAAGCGTCGTTACCGATCAGGGCGGTGGGAACCTGACCGGTAAACACCACCAATGGAATCGAATCCATACAAGCGGTCGCCAGTCCGGTGACGGTGTTGGTCGCCCCCGGCCCCGAGGTCACCAGGGCCACTCCGACCTTGCCGGTCGCTCGGGCGTAACCATCGGCGGCATGCACGGCGGCCTGTTCATGCCGGACCAGAATATGTCGGCAGGAGTAATCCGGCAGATGATGATAGAGATTGATCACAGCCCCCCCGGGATAGCCGAAGATCACCTCAACCCCCCGCTCCTGTAAAGTTTCAAGGAGTATTTGGGCCCCACTCATTTTTTTCATCCGCGCCTCCATAGTTTTTCATACATCTTCAATTCCACCGTGTCAACCCGCAATTCAACCGGGTTAAAAATCACGGACTCAAGGCACCAACGCGACCGTGCGTAAACCGCTGTCTTCGGGCAGACCCAGCAGCAGATTCATATTCTGCACGGCTTGCCCGGCCGCACCCTTAACCAGATTGTCGATCGCGGAAAAAAGCATCAGCTGTTTCCCATTACCGGGCAGAACGTAGCCGATATCGCAATAGTTACTGCCCCGAACCGCCGCCAGAGAAGGCAGGGCGCCGGTTTCCAGCAGGCGGATGAAGGTTTCTCCGGCATAGGCCTGGTTCAGAATCTCACCCACCTCCGCGACCGTTACAGGCCGGGCCAGAGGCACATAAATCGAGGCCAGAATCCCTCGGTTTACCGGCAGAAGATGAGGCACGAACAAAATTTCGGGCCTGATTCCCGAGGCCCGCTCCAGCTGTTCCTCCATTTCCGGCTGATGGCGGTGCGTGCCGGCCTTGTAGGGCTTGAAATTTTCATTGACCTCGCAGTACAGCGAACCAGGGCTCAGACTGCGCCCGGCACCGCTGGTACCGGATTTGGCATCGACGACGATGGTGGTTCCGGGCGCCACCAGCCCCCGCGACAAGATCGGGGCCAGAGGCAAAATCACGCTGGTCGGATAGCAGCCGGGATTGCCGATGATCCGGGATTCAGGGATCTGCCGGCGAAAAAGTTCAGGTAAACCATACACCGCCTCGGCTAGAAGCTCCGGCTGGGTATGCGTCTGGTACCATTGCTCATAAAGCGAGCGCGCAGAGAACCGATAGTCGGCACTTAAGTCAACCACCCTTTTCCCCGCCGCGCACAGGGCGGCCACGACATCAAGCGCGGTCTGGTGCGGCAAGGCGGTAAAAAAAAGTTCCGCCTGGTCAGCAATCACCTCAACCTGATGGTCAACAAAGGCAAGCTTGACGATTCCGCGCAACGAAGGGAAAAGCTCAGCGACCGGCATTCCGACATGCTGCCGCGAAGTAACCACCTTCAGCTCCACCTGAGGATGCAGAGCCAGAATCCGCATCAGCTCGACTCCGGTATAACCGCTCGCTCCGATAATCGCAACCTTTGTCCTGTTCATCAAATTTTTCCTCCCTCAAAATAAAACAGGGAGGCCGTTTTGCGGCCTCCCTGCGAGTTTCGTCTCTGAATTGCTGCGATTTAACGTTTAGAGAACTGATAGCGTGCCCGGGCACCGCGCTGGCCGTATTTTTTGCGCTCTTTAATTCGCGCATCACGGGTCAGGTAACCCGCCTTCTTCAATACAGCCCGCAGTTCAGGATCATACTCCTGCAAAACCCGACTGATACCATGCTTGATCGCACCAGCCTGACCGGCGAGGCCGCCCCCGGAAACATTGATCATGAAGTCAAATTTATTGTCGGTTCCGGTTGCCGCAAGCGGCTGAAAAACCATTTCCCGCGCATTTTCAAGAGTGAAATAGTCTTCCACCGAATGACCGTTAACCTTGATCTCACCCCGGCCTTCAGCCAGCCAGACCTTAGCTACCGCCGATTTCCGTTTGCCTGTCGCATAATATTTTGTCGCTGCCATATCCGAACCCTAGATTTTTATCGAAAAATTGAATTTTTACGACGTTATTAGTAATGCTTTAATTAACCGCCCCAGGCCCTTAGAGGGCCCTGGCTTCCGGCTGCTGCGCCTCATGCCCATGCTCGGCCCCGGCGTAGACCTTGAGCTTCTTGATAATCTGACGGCTCAGCTTATTTTTGGGCAACATGCCGCGGACCGCATTATTAATTACCTCTTCGGGATTTTTGGCGAGCAGTTCAGCGGCGCCAATGGACTTAATCCCTCCGGGATAACCGGTATAGTGATAATAAGTCTTCTGCTCAAGCTTATTACCAGTCAGACGCACTTTTGCGGCGTTGACCACGATCACATAATCACCAGTATCGACATGGGGAGTAAAGATCGCCTTATCCTTGCCCCGCAGAATGTTGGCCACAGTACTGGCCAGACGCCCCAGAACCTGTCCCCGGGCATCAATTAAATGCCACCTGCGTTCGACATCCGCAGGTTTTGCCACATAGGTTTTCATTATTTCAAGTCTCCAGAAAAAAAGATCCGGTCGCCAAATCCCACCGGACATAAATCCCTCAAAGTTCATTACCCGCTCTTGGGAGCAGCAAAATCGAAGGGCAGATTTCTAATATAAGAGACGGCACTTGTCAAGCCCTTTTTCAAAAAAAGGAGCTGCATTAGCGCCCCTGAAAATCCCGGCGTCGTTCGGCGAAGAGCTCAAGCACTAGGTCAAGATCGGAAAATTCGAGATCGGCGCTGACCGTGACCCGCAGCAAGGACTGTCCGGAAGCCACCGTCGGCGGTCTGATGCCCTGAATGAAAACCCCTCGTTCCAGAAACCAGTTGCTTAAGTCCATCGTCCGGCGCGGGTCGCCGACCGGCACCGGGATAATCGGGGTCGGATCATTGCGCAAAACGATGCCTAAAGTCGTCAGGCCCCGGCGCAGATAAGCGGCCAGCTCCCGCAGACGGGTCACCCTCCAGGGTTCTTCATCCAGAACCTCCAAGGCCGCCAGAGAAGCTCCGAGAACCGCCGGCGGCAAAGCCGTGGTATAAATAAAACTGCGGGCCTTGTTGATCAGATAATCTATCAGCGGCGCAGCGCCGGCGACATAGGCGCCACAGCTGCCCAGAGCTTTACCCAGGGTTCCCATCTGCAGATCCAGAGCACAGGAATCCAGTCCGAAATGCTCCGCCGAACCCCGTCCCCGAGTTCCCAGAACTCCAGTCGCATGGGCATCATCGACCATCACCAGCGCATCATAACGCCGTCCCAGCTCGGCTATTCCGGGCAGATCCGCCAGATCGCCGTCCATACTGAAGACACTGTCGGTAACGATCAGACGCCGCCGGCAGGGAGCGCCTTCCCGGCGAAGGAGCTCCTCAAGATGATCCAGATCATTATGACGATAGACCGCGAGACGGGCCCGACTCAGACGACAGCCGTCGACAATGCTGGCATGATTGAGAGCGTCACTGAAAATCACGTCCCCGGCTTCCGCAAAGGTTGTCAGCAAGGCCAGATTCGCTGCATAACCACTATTGAAGAGCAAAGCCCGGGGAACCTTTTTAAAGCCCGCCAGGGCCTCTTCCAGCTCCTGGTGCAGGCGCATAGTGCCCGAGATCAAACGCGACGCCCCGGCCGAAGCTCCGTCAAGCTCCGTCGCTCTTTGGGCTCCGGCCTTAAGTCGGGGATGACTGGCAAGTGCAAGATAATTATTTGAACAGAGCAATAACACCGGCCGACCGGCGAGCATGATATGGGCCTGCTGAGGCCCGTCGATGGTTCGCAGAAAACGCCGCCGGCCAGCCGCAGCCAAAGATTCCAGCTCCGCGGCAACCGCCGTGATCGCGCTTTTTACTGAAGTTCCTTCACCCATAGCCCCGCCCCTCAAACAAAATCAACCCAAGCCTCCAGCAACCGCCGATCGGCAGACCAGTCCCGACCACTGGTGGTCAGATAATTGCCGACCATCAGGCCATTGGCTCCGGCGGCGAAAATCAATCCCTGAAAATCGCCAAAGGCCTGCTGTCGGCCGCCGCAGATACGAATATCACGGGTGGGGCAAACCAGCCGGAACATGGCGATCGTCAAGAGACTCTGCCAGGGCATCAGGCCGGGTTCATCCGCCAGCGGGGTACCCTGGACCGGCTGCAGAAAATTCAGGGGAATCGAATCCACGCCCAGTTCCCGCAGGGTCAAGGCCAACTCGACCCGCTGTTCCCAGCTTTCACCCAGCCCCATGATACCACCACTGCAGACATATAATCCGGCTTCCTGAGCGATCCTGACCGTGGCCACCGCCTGTTCATAATCGTGAGTGGAGCAAATTTCCGGAAAAAAGCTACGCGCCGTCTCCAGATTATGGTGATAGTGGCGCAGACCGGCCGCCCGATAACGCCGCGCCGTCTCCACTTCGAGAAAACCGAGGGAGGCGCAGGGAGCCATGCCCAGTTCTGAAATGCGGCGCAGCATTTTCTCGATAGCCGCCTGTTCTTTACGGTCCGCAACCGCTGTGCCGCTGGTTACCACGGAAAAATTTTCCACTCCCATCGCCGCCACGATCCGGCCCCGGGCCGCCAATTCCTCGACCTCGATCAGGGGAAAGCTTTCGACTCCGGTATCATAAGAACTCGACTGGGCGCAGAAAGCGCAATCTTCCGGGCATCGTCCCGACTTGGCATTGGTAATCGCGCAGAGCGCAACCTGATCACCGCAATGCTGTTTACACACCCGGCGGCAAAGCGCCAGAAGTTCAAAAAAGGCCGCCCCCCTCAGGCTTCCCAGTCGTCGGGCCGTCTCCTCCGCCAGGCCTTCTCCGGCCAGCAGCCGAGGTAAGGAACTCCGCAGCTCGGCCAACAGCGCTTCCTCTTTCTCATTTTTCTCCAGCAACTTATTTTTCTGCAAAATATCCCTTTCTTTTTTAACTACCGCCATGCTATTTTTCAAAGCATGGCATTTAACCGAAAAGACAGCTATTATCAGAAGGCCAAACGAGAGGGCAAGCGTTCTCGCGCCAACTACAAGATCGAAGAGCTCGATCAGCGCTTTCGAGTCTTCAAAAAAGGCCAGAAAATCCTTGAGCTCGGAGCCGCCCCAGGGGGCTGGATGGAATATATTGCCAGCCGGATCGGCCCCGCCGGCACCATTCTGGGCCTGGATCTGCTACCGATCGCCGAATTGCCTTCACCACCCTGCCAAACCCTGATTGCGGACATCACGGCTCCCGAAACCGGGCCCCGGATAGATGCCCTAGTTCCGGATCGCTTCGCCGGAGCGGTCTCCGATCTGGCCCCCAACCTGACCGGAATCCGGAGCACGGATCAGGCCAACACCCTTGATATCCTGAGCAAGACCCTGAACCTGATCAAACCCCGCCTGCAGCAGAAGGGGTTCTTTATCTGCAAGGTTTTTCATGGCGACGAGCTGAAAGACTTCGAGCTTGAGCTCAAGGCCATTTTCCAGAAGGTCACCCTGGCCAAGCCCAAAGCCAGCCGTAAGACTTCAAGCGAGCTGTATCTCGTGGCCACCGGTTACGCCGGCAGCAGCAACTGCCAGTAAAGTTCAAGCAACCGAGGCCCCCAGAAAAGATAAAGCAACCCCCCGGCCGCAAGAAAGGGGCCGAAGGGAATGGCATAACGACCGTCCCGCTGCCGCCCGATGATCAAAACCAGACCAACCAACGCGCCGCTGACCGAGCTCAGCAGGATAATCGGAAGAAGCGCCCGCCAGCCCAGAAAAGCGCCGAGCAGGGCCAACAGTTTAAGATCGCCCCCACCCATGCCGTCACGGCCGGTACACTGACGGTAGGCGGCAGCCACCGTCCACAGGGAAAGCCAGCCGAAAACGGCGCCCGCGAGCGCCTCCCACCAGAACAGTCCTCCCCACCACCAGGAGCCGAGGAGACCGATAACAATCCCGCTCAGGCTCAGACAATCCGGAATAATCTGGTGATCCAGATCTATAAAGGTAATCGGCACCAGCAGGGAAATCAGCACCAGCGCCCCCAACAGGGCCGGAGAACAACCAAAACGCCAGGCGGCCGCCCCGAAAAGTAAACCGCTCAGGGCCTCAACCAAGGGGTAACGCCAGGCTACGGCCCGGCGGCAGTAAAAACAGCGCCCTCGTAAAAAGAAATAACTGAGCAGCGGCACATTAAGCCACCAGGCCAGCCGGCGACCACAGTCGGGACAATGCGACGGCGGACTGACCACCGATTGCCCTAGAGGAATCCGGTAGATACAGACATTGAAGAAGCTACCGCAGGCTAAACCCAGCAGCCCCGCCGCCAGAACCAGCCCCAAAACCATAAATTTAATCACCTTAAAAAAAATTACAATCCCAGCCGGGCCCGTTCAACCAGCGACCCGGCAAAACAACACAACTGCAAGGGGGATATCAGGCCGTGGCATAACAGGCAGTCGAATAATTAGACAGTTGAATAAATTGCGCCAACATGTTATAAGGGTTCGCAAGCAAGTTTACGCTGAACCTGTCGGCGGAGAAAAGAACCTCCCACCGGACTGGACGACCCGGAAGCGGGCTTGGCCGCCGGGGCATATCACGCCGGCGTTATTTTTGCAAAGGAAAATATATCACCCCTCTTGATAATCCTGCAACCTGCAGTTGCAATAAATCAGGCGCGGCAAACTACGGAATACGGAAAACTATGGGAAAACAGACAAGCGAAGTCTTCAGTATCGGGGACCTGGCGGTCTACCCGGGACATGGTGTCGGCCAGATCAAGTCAATTGAACAGCGTAAAGTTTGCGATGAAACTCAGGATTTCTATATCATGGTGATTCTCGGCAGCAATATCACCATCATGATTCCCAAAAACAACACGACCAATGTCGGCCTGCGGCAACTGGTCAACCATGATGAAATCAAGGAAGTCTACAGCACGCTCAAACGCCGCCGGGTTAAGTTATCCCACCAGACCTGGAACAAACGCTACAAACAATTTCACGACAAGATCAAACGCGGCTCACTTTTCGAGGTGGCCGAGGTCTATCGCGACCTTAACCTGATCAGCGTCAACAAGGAACTTTCTTTCGGCGAAAGAAAGATGATGGAAACCGCTCGCCACCTGATTGTCTCCGAGCTGGCGCGGGCCCGGGCCCTCAAGGAGTGCGAGGTGGAAAAGGAAATCAACGAGATCTTCGCCACGGAAACCAGTGACGACTGACCGGAGGCCCGACCGGAGTTTTCCGGACTTTACCGAGAAATGACGGCCATGTAACGTCGATCCACCCTTAGAAACCAAACCCCAAAACCTCGATCCCGACCGCATCCAACCAAGAGGCTTTCATTGCTCATCTTCCGCACTTTTTTCACCCTGATCACGGCCCTGCTTTCATTTCAGATAGCCCGCGCGGAATTTGGCCGCCTGGATTACGCCTTTGTGGCTTTTTTTATTTCCGCCGCTCTGATGACTTATATATTCTATCTCGTCAGCCGGCTTAAACGGATTCCCCTGCGCACGCTGATGGGGGGCTTTGTCGGCATGATTGTCGGTCTGTTTATCGCCAACCTGCTACTCCGCGGCGCCCCTTTCGTCGACCTTTTCGATAATCCTAGAACCAACTTCTCGCTCTATATCCTGGTTTATTCGCTGCTCGCCTATGTTGCGCTGGAGGTCGGACTTAAGAAAGGTGATGAATTCGACCTGATCCGCGCCCTGATCACCAAAAAACGCGACGAAAGCGAAAAGATAGTCGACACCTCAGTGATTATCGACGGCCGGATCGCCGATGTCTGCGAAACCGGCTTTATCGAAGGCATTCTGATTATTCCTCAGTTCATACTGCATGAGCTACAGATCATCGCCGACTCCCCGGACAGCCTGAAAAGAACCCGAGGACGACGCGGCCTTGACATTCTGAAGCGGATTCAAAACCAGGCTAAGATTCAGATCAACATCACCGATGAGGATTTCCCCCGCATCAAGGAGGTTGACGCCAAGCTGGTCGCCCTGGCCAAGAAAAGAGGGGCGCAGATTCTCACCAATGACTTCAACCTCAACAAGGTTGCCGACCTGCAGGGAATCGAGGTTCTCAACCTGAATCAGCTCGCCGAGGCCCTGAAACCCCTGGTTCTGCCCGGAGAAACCATGGATGTCTTGATCTCCAAGGAAGGCAAGGAATCTATGCAGGGGGTTGCCTATCTGGATGACGGCACGATGGTGGTCGTCGACCACGGACGTGACCTGATCGGCGAAGCCGCTCAGGTCACGGTCACCAGCGTTCTCCAAACCACTGCGGGACGAATGATTTTCGCCAGAAAGAAAAATGACTCCTGATTCAACCAAGGGCTTCGCCATCATTGTCGCGGCCGGCAGCGGCCGGCGTTGTCCGGGGCCCCGGAGCAAGCAGTTTCTCGAACTGGAAAGACGCCCGCTTTATCAATGGAGTCTGGCGACCTTTCAGAACAGTCCGCAAATTGCAGGGATCATCCTGGTCGGTCCAGGCGACGGCCCTCAAACCCTGGAAGATATGCGCCGGGAATGCACCGGCTTCAGCAAGCTGCTCGCGGTCGTCGCGGGCGGCGCCAGCCGCACCGCATCGGTCAGCTGCGGATTCAGCGCCCTGGCCCACCTCAAGCTACCCCCGCAAACTCCGATCCTGGTCCATGATGGCGTTCGGCCTCTGGTCACTCCGGAACTGATCGAGCGGGTTATCCAGAGAGTCGAACCTTACCGAGCGGTCATTCCCTGCACAACCCCCACCGCGACCGTCAAACAACTCTCCGGGGACACGATCACCAAAACCATCGACCGCGATAATCTCGGCCTGGCCCAGACCCCACAGGGAATTTCTTATCAGCTGCTGGGCCAAGCTCTGGACTGGTGGCGCAAGCATCCCCACCCCACGATCACCGACGAAGGTTCGCTGCTGGAAAATCTGGCTCCGGCTCAACGTTGTCGGGTGATCATCACCAAGGTGGACGGCGACCCGGACAACCTTAAAATCACGGTTCCCGGAGATCTTGAACGGGCCCGGATGATCTATCGCCGCCAGTCCGCCGCCCCACCCTACCGACCTCGGATGGCAACCGGATTCGGTTACGATGTCCATGCTTTCGCTGACGGACGCAAGCTCATTCTGGGCGGCATTGAAATAGTAGGACACCCCGGGCTGGCCGGTCATTCCGACGCCGATGTGCTGGTCCACGCTCTCGTCGATGCCCTGCTCGGGGCGGTCGGAGCCGGTGATATCGGTCACCATTTTCCCGACCTCGACCCGGCTTTCAAAAACATGTGTAGTCTTAAGTTTCTGACCCACGCCCTGACCCTGGTCCGAGAACGCGGTTTTTACCTGGAAGCTGCCGATATCACGGTCGTTGCGCAGCGACCTCGGCTGGCCCCACACATTCCCTCCATGCGGGACAACTTACGGGCCTGTATCGGACTCCCCTGCCAGATCAACATCAAGGCCACAACCACTGAAGGGCTTGGCTTTACCGGTCGTGGCGAAGGCATCGCGGCTTACGCGGTGGCCACGGTAAGCGAGCTTCCGCCCTCTACGCCATGACCTTTTTGTGCCATACTTCGCTTATCACCCGGTTTCCTGAACTTTACTCGCGCCTTGCGACCAACTCCGGAAACCGGCTCTGGTATCCGGCTCTCGGACTGTCCCTGGTTTTGCATTTGATCCTGATGCTGCCCCTGCCTGGATTCAAATCCCGGGTTTTTCTTGAACCAGACAATCTGTTCGAAATAAGCCTGATCGACCCCAAGCCAAAAGCCAAACCTGAAACCAAGCCCAAAACGCAACCAGCCCCAGAGCCTGACTTCAAGCGCAAAACCAAAGTCAATATCGATAAAAGTAAGACTCCACCTAAAAAAGAAACAAAGCCGGACAAGGAATCAGCGCTGGCGAAAAAACCGAGCCTCCCCCACAAAAAAACACCGCCGGAAGCCGACCAACTCGCTCCGATCAAAGAACGCCTGGCGCAGCAGCGGGAAGAACAACAACTCCAGCAGATTCGGGAACGCCTGCGCCGTGAGGCCGACCCCAGAAACCAAGCCAGACAAATGACCTTACTCAACGATTACAGCGCCTATCTCACCGCCTGGCTGATGCGGAACTGGCATCTGCCCGAACACCTGCTTAACAGCGGCCTGGAAGCAACCATCAGTCTGACTCTGGATGCTTCCGGTAACCTGCTGCGGCAAAAAGAGGAAAAGCTATCCGGCAACCCGCTTTTTGACTCGGCCATGCGCCAGGCCGTGACCAGGTCCAGCCCTTTTCCTCCTTTTCCAAAGGAACTGCAACTTTTACAGGAAGAATTCAGTGTCAACTTCAACCCTAAAAATCTGAGACCATGACTAGAAAAAATCGAATTCATCAGCTGCGGTCCTGCAAACTGGCTCTATTTTTCGTTTTCGTACTGCTTTGCGCCCTGGTTTTCGACGCGCGGCAAGCGGCGGAAGCCAAGATTTATCTTGAGCTGAACTCTCCCAATCTACGTCGTATTCCCCTGGCGGTCGCCCCGCTGCAACCGCTTTGCGGCTGTGAGCAAGACCAGGAGCTCGCCCACCAGGGTCGCAGGATTCTGCTTGACGACCTCGAATTCTCAACCTTTTTTGAATTGCTTGACGATGCCTCATCCTACCTTGAACCTTCTCAGAGCTGCGGTCTCGTTCCCGGCAGTTTCGATTTCCGTAACTGGTCTTTGATCGGCGCCGAGCTACTGATCAAGACCGGCTATTCTCGCAGCGGCGACCACCTGATTGTTGAATTCCACCTTTACGACACCCTGGCCGGCAAAATGATCATCGGCAAACGTTATCGCGGTCGCGTTCAAGACCTGCGCCTGCTTTTTCACAAGTTCTCCAACCAGACGGTCGAAAGCGTTACCGGCCTGCCCGGCGAGTTTACCTCAAAGATCGCTTTCTGCGGTCGCAATCAGGCAGAGGAGGCCCAGGAACTGTACAGCTGCGACTACGATGGTCATGAACGCCGGCAGATCACGCGCAATCGTTCCATCAATGTTTCCCCGGCCTGGTCCAATGATGCCAACCGCCTGGTTTTCACTTCATACCGACACGGTAATCCTGACCTTTACCTGATTGATTTCATCAAAGGTCGGGAAGAACGCCTGACCAACCGTAAAGGCCTCAACACGGCCGCCGCCTGGTCCACCGACGACCGTCACCTCACCCTGATGCAACGTTATGACGACCACTGCGAGATAACCATTATCGATGCGCTTACCGGAGAAACCCGGCGGCGCCTGACCGAAAGCCCGGCCAATCAGGCGTCTCCCTGTTGGTCCCCGGATAACCGGAAAATCGCCTTTGTCTCTGACCGCGGCGGGTCTCCGCAAATCTATATCACGGCCGTCGAAGGTGAAAATTCCTGGCAACGACTGACCCGCCAGGAGGCTTACAACGCCAGTCCGGACTGGTCGGCTCACAACGACACCATCGTTTTCACCGCCAAGATAGATGGTATCTTCCAAATCTGCACAATCAAACCGGACGGCCGCGCCTACCGACAACTTACTTTCGCCCGAAGTGACTGTGAGGCTCCCAGCTGGTCTCCGAACGGTCGCCATATTCTTTTCACCCAGAAGCTTCAGGGCTTCAGCCAGCTGATGACCATGGACCACCAAGGCCGCGATCTTCGACAACTAACCTTTGACAAGATGGAGAAAAAAAACCCGGCCTGGTCAGCCAACCGCTGAAGTCCGCTCGCCTGCAAACAGAAACCGGAAAAGAGACCACGATCCTCAAAGAAGGAATCTGAGCGGCGGCCATTTTTTTTAAAGAGTTCTCCACAAAACAGCAAATGACCGTCAAATAACCGGGAAAGGATCTTCAAATATCTGTTATTAGCTTGATTTTTTACAATAAAGGCGTTATGAAAAGCATGGATATAATTTAGGCTTGTCCCATAAAGCAACTTAAGAACCCCTATATAAAAAAGGAGTCTCCAAATGAAAGCGGCAAAAGTAGTTCTGGCCCTGGTCCTGACGGCATTTCTAATGTTTGCGGTTACCAGTTGCACCTGTAAGCCCGGCGATCTTGAAGAAGAGAAAATAAGTCAGCCGGAAACGCTCAGTACGCCATCGGTAATTTCGTCGCAAATGGAACAGTCCGAGATTGCCAGGCCAGCAACGATTGCCTCCGCGAGCATCAAGGTCGGCGATCGGGCAGTGGACCTCGGCGATCGGATCTTCCCCATCTATTTTGACTTCGATCGCTCCGAGCTCAGCGGCGAAGCCCGCGAGACCTTGAGTGAACTGGCCCAATGGTTGAAAAACAACCCGAGCATCGTCCTTCGCGTCGACGGCCACTGTGACGAACGTGGCTCGAATGAATACAACCTGGCCCTGGGCGAACGGCGGGCATCCAGCGCGAAAAAATACTTGGTCTATCTCGGCATCGCCCCGGAACGTCTGGAAACCATGAGTTACGGTGAGGAAAAACCTTCCTGCACCGAGGCGAATGAAAGCTGCTGGAGCCGGAATCGGCGCGATGATTTCACTATTATCGCGCGTTAAGCAAGCTCGCTTTGTCAGGTTGTTTTTCGCGCGAAAAACAACCTGACAAAGGCTCTGAAGAGGGCTTAAGCCCCCAAGACACCCCCACCGCATAACATATCAGTGCTGACCTGGTCTTCTCTGTATGAATCCGCCGATCAGTCTGGTTCAGATTCAAGAGCATGGAGCTTGTGCAAAGCCATTAATTTTAGAACCTTACAGGTTATTTTCTTGTTTTTTTCAACATTTTTTTCAACCACAAAAACAAGAAAATGTTAAGTTTCTTCATCGGGTTATCCCCGAAGGGGATGTCCCGATGAAGAAACTTATCCAGCTCTGCTGGGCCTGATAAGAGTACTTATTTGTGACCAAAGGAAATACCTTTAGGTACGGGCCGTGAAGGCCCCCGTTTTGGTTGCGGGATTATACCCGCATTAGATAAACTCGTAACCATACTTGAAAATCGCAACACACAGGATGGCGCAGTAACAGCTCCGCATGCGAGGCGCTCGAAAACTGAGGGCAGGTGGAGTGGTTACGAAGTCGTCAACTTTAGGTGAGCTGGTATGAAATCGTATAGCCGTCACACAGTTTATCTGCTTTTTTTGCTGCCGGCATTTCTCGCCGGTGGATGCGTCAGCACGGATCAGCCCCAGGAACACCAGGCCCTGATCCGACGCCTGACCAACGTAGAACAACAGCAGGCCGCCCTAACCCGGCGAACCTCCAACGAGCTGCAGAAACTTAATGCCGATACCGGTATTCGTCTTGACAACCTCGAAAGGGAGCTGAGGCTTCTGAGCGAAACCGTCGAAGACAGTCTGTCCCGGCCGGTAGAAACCAAAAGCAGTGAACAGATTCAATTTGAAGCTGCTCTCAAAGCCTATGAGGAACGTCTGCAAAAGATCGAAAAAGCTGCAGGTATTTCCACAACGGCAGCGGCCGCGGATTCTCCTCTCCCGGCGAACCCGCAACCCGTTCCCACGATCTTGCCTCAACCCCAGCCCGGAGCCCGGGAAAAGGCCCTCTATGATGATGCCTACGCCAGCTTCAAAAAAGGTGACCTAAAAACCGCACAAGATAAATTCAATAAATTCATCTCCGCCTTTCCGAACAGCAGCTACAAGGTAAACGCCCAATTCTGGATCGGCGAATGTTTCTATAAAGCCAAGGACTATGCCGAAGCGATAATCAAATATGATGAAATCATCGCCAAGCATCCCGATCACCCCAAAGCACCCAGCGCTCTACTGAAGCAGGGTTTTGCTTTTTTAGAATTAGGGGATGCCACTGACGGCAAGCTTATCCTGGAAAAGGTTATCGCCAACTACCCCGAGAGCGAACAGGCCGAAATCGCACGGCGTAAACTGAGCCAATGACGGACGGCAAGAAAACCATCCCCCGGCTTAGACAAGAGACGACCGCTTAATTCAGGCACGGATAATGCTTTCGGAAAATTCGATTCGTGGCTCGGCTTAAGCTCTGAAATGAACGGCCCCACCGGGACGCACCGCCAAGTTACCTAACTGTAACCAACGCCCTGGGAATCATAGCGAAAATGTTATTCAGCAAAAACAAAACCCTGCTGGGTCTGAATATCGGTTCCGGCTACATCAAAATAGTTGAGCTGAAAGACTCCGGCGCAGTCTACACCCTGAAGAATTTCGGCATGGCGGCTTTGCCGGAGGATGCCATCGTTGACGGCACGATCATGGATACCAGCGCCGTCGTCAGCGCCATTAAAAATTTGTCCGCCAACCTCAGAATCAAGAAGAAAAGAGTCTGCACCTCGATCTCAGGCCACGCGGTCATAATAAAAAAGATTTCCCTCCCGAAGGTCGATGAAAACACCATCGAAGAAACCATTTATCAGGAAGCCACCCAGCACATTCCCTACGATATCAGCGACGTCAATCTTGATTTCCAGATTCTCGGCCCCTCCCAGGACAGTCCCGAAAACATGGATATTATCCTGGTCGCCGTCAAAAAAGAGACGATCAACGACTTCTTGCTGCTGGTCGAAGAGGCCGGGTTAGTTCCGGTTGTGGTCGACGTCGATACCTTCGCGCTCGAAAATATCTATGAACATAATTACGAGCACAGTCCCGACAAGTTTGTCGCTCTGGTGGACATCGGCGCCAACCTGACCTGCCTGAACATCGTCGATAACGGCGTCACCCGTTTTTCCCGCAATCTTACCGCTGGCAGCCGCATGATCACAGAACAACTGCAAAAGAAATTTTCTTTGAGCTACGAAAAGGCTGAGCTGCTTAAACTAGGTTGCCCAGATCACTCAATCGGCGACAATCGAGTTGTCATACCGGCCATCACCGAATCATTCTTTCCCCTAATTAACGAAATCACCAAAGTGCTCGACTTTTTTCATAACTCGACCGCCGGAAAACGCATCGACAAAATCATGCTTAGCGGAGGCGGGGTCCGGACCTTTAACCTGCTCGAATCCCTGGAAAAAAGCCTGGGCATCAAAACAGAAATAATCGATCCTTTTCGCAATATAATTATTCCGGAAAAACTTTTCGACCTTGAATACATCAAAGAGATCGCACCGCTGGCGGCAGTGGCTACCGGACTTGCCCTGCGCAAGGATGAGGCCGTACAAAGATGATCAAAATCAACCTTCTTCCTTTCCGGGCCGAGCGCCGCAGAGAATTTGTCCGCAAGCAGCTCTCGATCATGGCGCTGAGTCTGATTTTAGCCCTGGCGGTGATGGGGATCTTGTATTTTCAAATACACAGCCGGGTCACCAGAACCAGGGCGACTCTGACCAAAACCAATCAGCAGATCAAGGCGCTTGAACCGATCGTCAAAAAGATTGAATTCTACAAAAAACAAAAAGAGGACCTCGGCAAAAAAATTTCCGTTATTATCGAGCTTGATCGCAACCGACCCGCTCCGGTGGTTATCCTTGCCGATCTCAATCGTCAGCGGCCGGAAAAACTCTGGTTCATCTCCCTCAAGGAAAACGCTGGGGTCTTGAGCCTAAGCGGGGTTGCAATTGACCATGAAACCATCGTCAGTTTTCTCGAGAACCTGAAGTTGTCCCCCCTTTTAAAAAAGGCCGATCTAGATCTGGTGCGAGCCAGAAAGTTTGAGGGGTTTGAACTAAAGGAGTTTACGATCAATTGCCAGATTGACAGAACTTCCCTGCCTGAAGCTTTGCAGCAAAATAAACCGGAGCCTCAGACTGACGGTTTAAAAATCGAGGGAGTGGATCATGGCTGACCTGAATTTTGCATTCCTGCATAGCTATTCACCCCTCAAGAGATGTTTCATGCTTTTGGGAATACTATTAGTGCTCGCCGCGCTTTTTGTCTATTTCGCCTATCTGCCCAAGCGGAAAGAGGCCGAGAAACTGGAACGCCAACTAAAGGAAGCCCGCGTCAAACTACATCAGACCCAGCAGATCGCAGCTCAATTACCGGATTTTGAAAATGAATTCGCAAACCTGACCATGGCCTTTAAAAAGGCTCTCAATAAACTGCCTGACAACAAGGAAATACCGGCCCTGCTGCTGAAAATCACCAAACTTGGCAAAGACGCGAAACTCAGTTTCAATCTTTTCCAGCCCTTGGCTATCAGGGCCAAGGATTTCTATGCCGAGGTTCCAATCGATATTGAGGTATCCGGAAGCTATCATGCGGTCGGAAATTTTTTCAGTCAGATCTGCGCCATGCCACGCATCGTCAATATTAATAATTTCAGCCTCGGCAACTATCAAGCAGACTCCGATGGCGGTAATATTTTAAAAACTCGTTTTCAGGCCGTAACCTACACTTTTATCGAACAACCGGCGACTCCGGACAGTAAACCGACTAAAAAAAAGAAATAAGCTGATGATGATTTTTTTTCGCCTGCCGCGCCCTTGCCGGTGGCGGCCCATGCTCATAGTGAACGGACTGGCGCTGGTGCTACTGGTCTTCAGTGCGTTCGCAGCACCCCCTGCCAAGCCAACGGCGGGCGACAACCTCTTAAGCCCCGAAAAGCTTGCCTTGCTTGAGGATCATACCTCGGCCTATCAATACGATTCTCTTGGCCGTCCCGATCCGTTTCGCCCTTTCATCGATTTTTCCCAAAGTGAACGATCGATTCCCACAGATACCAGGCTGCCCCTGACTCCCCTAGAAAAATATGCCCTCAATCAGTTCAACCTGGTGGGCATCATCATGGCCGATCCGGGGAACTATGCCCTGGTGGAAGATCCGGAACATGTCGGTTACACGGTCAGAGAAGGCGATAAAATCGGCAATCTGAGCGGCCGCGTGCAGCGGATTCAAGCCAATGAAATCATCATTGAAGAGCCATATCTGGACATTTTTGACCAGGAAAAGCTCCGCACGATCTCAATGAAACTGCACGAGCGCAACAAAGATACTAAAAATTACCTGGTCACCCAGGACTGAAGCAAGCCAGCTAAAGCCCAACACCAACGGAGTTTCCATATGGATTACGCCTTTAATTTAGGCAAAAGAAAGCTTTTATCAATTCTTTTTCTGACCATTGCCGTAATCTGCGCTTTCGCCTTGATTCCTGAACTTGGGGCGGAGGAAAAAGAAGTTATTTCCCTGCAGTCCGGGGCACAGGAGGAAGTTGAATTACGCTTTCAAACCAGCCACCGGAATGAAATTGTCTACGAAATATTCACCCTGGACAATCCGGCCCGCCTGGTTATTGATTTTCCGAACGCCTTTTACAAAGCGCCCGACACCGACGTCGACGCATGGCTACAACATAGCGGATACAAGCGCCTGCGTTTTGTCAACCACCCGGAAAAAGCCAGAATCGTCCTTGATTCCAGCTTTTCCACCCTGTCGCCATTCAGCATACAGTCCCGGGGCAGAGAACTTCGACTGCTGCTGAAACCGGTCGAAACTGAGGAAACCCTCCCTGCTGCTTCCGAAAAATCCGCACGCAACAACCCCGGAAGCAAAGCTTCCGGGGTTGAACACATGCTGTCCAATCCCAACCTGCCGATCACGGTAGATTTCAAAGGAACCGACATTCAGAATGTTTTTCGTTTTCTCGCCGAAATCAACCACCTCAATGTAGTCATGGGAGATGATGTCAACGGGACCGTAACCCTGCGTCTGAAAGACGTCCCCTGGAAACAGGTCATGAATATTGTCCTGAAAACCCGGCAACTGGGCATGGAACAGGATCACAATGTGATCCGCATTGCCCCGCTTGAGGTCTTCAACAAGGAACATCTGGCCAGGGAAGAGCGGAAACGGACTCTGGCAGAAAGCCGTAAAACCGAAGAAGATATTCAGCCAACAACGATGAAAATTCTGAAAGTCAACTTCGCCAGCATTGATGAGGTCGCCGATAAGATCAGAAACACGATCACCAGCGACCGCGGCAAGGTGGAAACCGATCCGCGCACCAACTCGCTGATTATCAACGACATTCAGGATCGAATTATTCGAGCCGAAAACCTGTTGCGCGAGCTTGATGAACCGGTACGGCAAGTCATGATTGAAGCCAAGATCGTAAAAGTCGAGCGCAGATCAGCCCGTGAACTGGGCGTGCAATGGGGTGGGGCCTGGAACAACCGCAGCAATGATCGTTATTACGGCCTTTCTGGCAATAATACCCTGGGCAATACCGGTCTGCCGGCGGTCGGAGACGGCGCCAGTCCAGATTTAGCCAGCTCTTACGCAGTCAATCTGCCGGCCACCAGCCTGAACAGCGGTATCGGTCTAATCTTCGGCAAAATCGACAAATATAATCTTAACGTCAAGCTTTCGGCCATGCAGGGCCGGGGCGACGCCCATATTCTTTCCAGCCCCAAGGTTCTGGCTCTAAACCAACATTCGGCCCGCATCGGACAAGGGCAGGAGATTCCCTATCAGACCACCTCTCAGGAAGGAACCACGACTGAGTTCAAAAAGGCGGAATTAAGCCTTGAAGTAACCCCGACGATCACCAACAACGCCATGGTCTCCATGGAAGTCGTCGTCAGCAAGGACTCCAAGGGTGAAAACACCCCCGACGGACCCGCCATCAATACCCAGACCATTACCACGTCACTGCTGCTTAGCGACGGCGAAACCGCGGTGGTCGGCGGGATTATCGAAAGCAGCAAGAGCAAAGATAATGACAGTGTTCCGGTGCTCGGCCATATTCCTCTGTTTGGCTGGCTGTTCAAACATGACTACAGCGACACCGAGCAAACTGAACTGATGATCTTCATTACACCGAAGATCATCAAATAAAAAACCATATAATTATTGAGCTCCGGGTGCTGCTGAAGCTGATTTTCCTCCCCTTCACTGACGCTAAAATTTCTATTTTACCAGCGGCTCAGCCCCCCCATGGCTGAACACGCGTTCGTGCGCTCAAACACCGGCCGACAGAATAAAAAACAACCCCCGTTTTTATAAAGAAAGGGCCACCGACTCAAAGATGTCGGCGGCCCTTTTTCATTATTAAGAGGTTAAAACAGACAGAATTACTTTGATCATTCACTCAAACAAACCCTGGCTCTGCAACCAGCTGCTTTATTACCGCAACGTCCGGGCTTCCTCTTAACGGCAAGTTTTCCCCGGGGCGGCTTTGCTACCTGTGGACTCCAAGGCCCGATATCAACCGGCTTCAGCCCCGAGGATGACCGTCCGCCTATTTAACCCTGACACCACTGACCAGCTGGTCCTCAAACTGCAACTCACCATTGACATGACAGCTATACGCGCCGCTGAAGCTGTCCGCCGTCAACTGACCGATTTTATACGTATACTGGTATCTCAATCCGCCGGCTGGAATCGTAAATCTGATAATATAGCCGGAGGCGTCAGGATTATAGAGGATCTCCGGCGCATAACCTGTAAATTCCGGCCAGTTCAGACCGAGTCCGCCCTGACCGTCTTCACTCACAATCAGAAGCGTGGGGTGGGTTTTATCTTCCTCGTAATAACGCGAAGTCACCCGCCAGGTACCGGCCAGGGAATGAAGGTTCAGACTCTGCATCTCCAGCAAACCTTTATTGAAATCAAAAGGCCCACTCATTCCGGCATCCTTGATGTAGGTCGCCAGATAAAGCGTTCCGGCCAGGTATTTGAAATCGGAACCGTTGCTGAATGTCTCGCGGTTCGGTGGGGTAAGCACAATACCACCGAAAGAAATATCATTCTGCCCTTCATCGCCGACACCGCCCACGCAGGCGCTGCAACCCAGGGGCCGCAGATCGACCCGGCTCAGATCAAGCTTCAAGCCGGACGAGGCACTATTCATATAGGCAAGACTCTGCCAACCGAAAGAGGCATTATAGGGAAAAGGCTTCAGAGTACCGTTGGCGGTCAGGGCATAAATCCCTCCCGCGGAAAGCGGATCATGCGACAGCAGAATAAAGAGTTGGCCGCCCTGACGAGTTGACGCGCTAACCGCCATTTTATAATCCCGGTCACCGGTAAAACTGTCGTATTCGGTAACCGTGAAATCAGCATTGACCGTAGCTCGCAGCAACACCATGTAGGGAGTGCCCCAGTCAATTTCTTCATAGGGAATCGTAGCCAGATCCTGCACCGGACCGATGCTGATATAAAGACCATCCTCGAAATAACCGGAAGCATCGGGTGTGAACGTTACCTGACAGGTCAGGGAGTGGCCACCGGCATGAAGGACATCACCGGCTCTGATGCCGCTGACACTGAAATCAGCCGTGCCGGTAAGCAGCCCCTTCACCTGCAAATCATGATCTGAAGCGTTGGTGACGGTGACACTTAAAATGGTGCGGCTACCCACCTCGCAGTCGTGGAAACCAAGCTGCTCCGGCGAAAACTCGACCTCAACCCCCTGACCCTGCAGGGGAATCTCCTGCGCTGCCAGATCACGATCAAAAAAAATCCTCAGTCCGGAAGTAAAGGTATAAGCCGCGTCGGGAGTAAAGGTTACCACCGCGACCCGGGTCTGCCCTGCGGCCAAGACTCCGGGGGTCAGACCGTCGACGATAAAACGACTGTCGGGCAAATCCACGGCCACGATATTGACATCGACATCCCCGGTATTCGTCAGAACCAGAGTCTGGCTCCGGCTTGCGCCCAGGGCCGTACGACCGAAATCGAGAGCCTGAGGTGCGAGTGTGACGGCCGGGAGTGAAAGTTTGACTCCACTGCCACTGAAAACAATCTCATCCGTGACAACTCCGTGATCGTACAGCACCCGCATAGTCTGGGTATAGGAACGCACCAGCTGCGGCGAGAAGATGACCATGGCATCCAGCGCGCCCTGGGCCGGAATCGTTCCGGGAATACCGCTGACCGCGAAAGCCCCAGTCGGCAGATCCACCGCCGCGATCTCGATGTCAACGCTGCCGTTATTAAAAAAGCGCAGATTGGCGCTGCGGCTTTCATCAAGGTTGCAGGCCCCGAAATCAAGCTCATCCGCCACCGTAATCACATTATTAACATCAAAGACCCCGGTACCACTGAAGACAATCTCGGCCGGCGGCAAGCCATGATCGTAAATCACCCGCAGGGTAGAACTATAGTTTTGCGGCTCCGCCGGGGTAAAGGAAGCCACCACGGTCAGAGAATCATAGGCTGCGATACTGCCCGGCAGGCCACTGACGCTGAAAACGGTGCCGGGCAGATCAATCCCCAGAACCGAGATATCGACATTGCCGGTATTGACAAAATTGAGTGCGACCGTTCGCGTCGCCCCGACCGCGCAATTACCGAAGCCGGTATTGCCGGGCGCCGTCACCCCGGCGATAACATTACCGACCCCAACACCACTCAGACCGATCTCGCTGGTGGCCAGGCCATAGTTATAGAAAACCCGCAGAGAACCGGAGTAGGAACGCGGCTGCTCCGGCTCGAATTTCACCAGGGCGACCAGATCCTTGCCGGCCAAGATCGTCCCGGAAAGCCCTTCGACACTGAATCCCGGAGAAAGATCGTACCCCTTGATATCGACATCGACGTTACCGGTATTGGAAAAGGTAAAAACCATCGACTTGCTTTCATCGACAAGCACGCTGCCGAAAGCCCCGGAACCCGGAGTCACGCGAATTCCGGCAACCGGCGGCACGGTTGCCACACTGACTCCCTGCAGATTAACCCTCAGGCTGGTACTGTCCGAGGTGATCGTAAAATCATCGATAAAGGTGCCGTCCGTGGTCGGGGCAAAGCGCACATAAAGTTTGTAACTGGCGCCGGGCACCAGGTTAATGCTGGAGCCATCCATTGCCACTAGTTCAGGCGGCAGGGAAACATAGGAAAAAGGGGCCGCCAACGGGGTTACATAGCCGATCTGCATTGTGCTGTCCCCAATGTTTTTCATCTTGATCGACAAGGTCGGGGCTTCACCGGCCTGGACCGCGCCGAAATCAAGCAGCGGCGGCACCAGGGGGGTGTCATCCTCGTTGAGCAGAATCAGCTGAGGCTGCCCCAAGGTAAAGCGCTGCCCATAGATATCGGAATTCGTGGTGTTGAGATTCCGGGCATCCTTCCAGACGGTCAGAAACTGATGATTGCCGGGATTATAGGCGGTGACCGGGTTGTACTGATTGGCGGGTTCAACGCAAACGGCGTAATTATTACCCCGCAAACTGCCCTCGGAATCGACGAACTGCCCGTAAATATCGAGGTTTTCCAGAGAAACTTGGGAATTTCGCCCATCCTGCCAGGTCACGAAGAAACGCTGATTCGAGGAATCCACCGCCACCTGCGGCCGGGTCTGGTTGGCGGCCAGAAGGTTGGCGTCCTGGTTTCCGTCGCCGTTGCTGTCCTGAAAACCGATCGCCAGGTTGGCGCCGTAAAGGCCGCCGCCGGAATAAAGCAGCTGGCCGAAAATCTTGCTGTGCAGCCCATCCCCGACTCCGCCCCAAACGTCCCGGTCCTCCCAGACGACAAGAAACTTGCGATGGATTCCGTCAAAACCGATGGCTGGATAAAAACAACCCTTGGTGGAACTGTCGACCAGCTGGGCATTCACCACGGTCTGGTCGATATATTTATCAAAAAGGGCGTAGATATGAGTCAGGCCGTCGTCACCGTCCCACAGATCCAGCTCCATTTTCGCGGAAAAAAGGTCGTTTGCATCGGCATAGCCTTCCCCCGGATCGGGATTGGGATAATCTTCATAGGTAATGGTCAGGGTCGCCCGGCCCCGCACCCCCTCCCAGACGATCAGGGTTTCAGGCGAGGACTGATCACAGGCCACCTTGACATTATTGATATTACTAAAATACTCGTAGACATAGGCATCCTCCTTGTCGGATCGGCTGTGCGAGATCAGCCGCACCGTCCGAACACCATCCCTGAAATTATCGTCATCATCGAAATCACCGTCACTGTCGCTATCGACCGGAATCAGGCTGGTATTGCGCAGCAGCTCCGGACCCGAGACCGCAGTTTCGACAGCCGCGTCAATGGCGACATAGGCGACCGCGTTGCTGTCGCCGAAGTTCCAGGTCGTGGTAATCGCCACCCGAGGAGTGGTTTCATAGGCCGCCACGCCGAAAGGCTGCTCCTCAATCCTCTGCAGACGGTTTCTGCCCTCGACCCAGACCAGCCAGAACCGATCGCGGGCGCCGTCGTAAGCCAGATCCGGCAGTTTGCGCGAACGCAGTTCATCGCCGTCGATCGAATTATAACCGACCGCCGCCTCCGTCCCCAGCGTCACCCCGGAACAATCCGCCGGCACCAGCAGGGAGACATCCAGCATCCGGTAATACAGATAGCCCCCGGCGGTCGTGCCGCGCACATCCTGCCAGGCGACCATGAGCTTATCGGTGCCGGCCGTCTGGGGACTAGCGTCCGGCAGGTCGCGATAGGCGGCCACCGGCACGGTCTGATTGCCGGGAGCCGTGCAGATCGCGATTTCATCACCGCAATAGGTGCCGTCATCGTTGATGAAGCGACCGTAGATATCGGCCCCACTCACGCTCCAGTTGCGCCAGTCTTCCCAGACCACGAACCATTTGTTCTTGTCCGGCACGGCGATGACATAGGGATTCTGCTGATCATCCGGCAGCAGGGTCGTCGTGGCGTTGATTACCGAGATGGGAATATTATCGCCTTCGTTGGCGGCCTGCAGCGGCGCCGACAACAGCGAGCTCAGGACCAGCCACAACAGGGCCAGACAGAAAAAGTGGGTGGAAAAAGAAATCCCGCCCGACTGCGGCCGATTTTTTACAGTTGCCGTTGCCCTCATACGTTTCTCCCCAAAATCAGAACTCCTGCCTGAAACCGCCGGTTTGGTCAGCAAGCCAGCGGTTTACACAACTACTAAGTAAGCCTGGCGCCTGGATAGCGACATTTATTTGCGAAACTCACGAATATTCCGGGAACACGATCCCGGATCTCCTATGGAAATCAGGTCAATCCCTGTAATCTTCGGCTGGGCTGAAAGCGTCCTCAGACCGCTAACGCGGCCATACTTGTAACTGTAACCGGCTTTTGAGCCGGCTTAATTGAAAATCACCAATCTTTTTATTCAACCGACAATCCCGCAAGCTTAAATCAACGCTTCCACAATCGACCTTAACAACCAGCGGTTTTCAGCCTAGCTGGGATCCGCCGCCACCGCGAGCGGCTCGGTCAGCAGGTCGCGCTCGACCGTGGCGACAAAGCTGCGCACCAAGCTGCCGGTAGCCCGGCGAATGGCCTTGGCCACCAGCCTGCGGTATTCCTGTTCAGCATAAATACTTTCCGGAATGACCTCGACCTCGGAGCGATTGCTCCACAACAGACTCCCGGTCCTGGCATCCTGAATCATGATCCTGACCTGAACCACGGCCCGCGGCACCTTGCCGCCATTGTGAGCCAGATAGGCCGCTCCGGCTCCGGCCGCTCCCCAGAGAGCCGTGTTCAGAGCATGATAGTCCTTGAGACTGGTCACCGTCGGCCCGAAAAGCGGGTGCCCAGACGACACGGTGTCCTTGGTTTCATCAAAAGGAAAATTCTTATTGGCGCTGCCGAGAGCCGTGCCGACCAGCCCGCCGATCGCCATTTTATCCGTCAATTCATAGTTGTCCGACTTGGCCAGTCCGAAAAGAAAACGCTGACTGCTGTTGAAAAAGAACGGCAGAATGCCAACGTGGAAAGGATTAAAATCATCCTTGGCCATCCCTTTTTCAAACTCAATCAAACGGCCCCTGACAATATAGTCGGCGGCAAAACGGTCCCCGATTCTGGCGACTTCAAGGCTGTTCAGGGAAATATGCCTGGAGCTGCCCAGGCCTTCGGACTCGGACTCCTTCTCCCGCCTCAGTTTTTCCAACTCTTCATTACGGGTGATAGCGTAACGCAGTTCCTCAACCATAGCCGTCGACCATTCCCCACTGTCGGCGGCGGAACGCATGTAATTATTATTAGGAGTTTCGACAAAAAAAAGCTCCGGCGGTTCGATGATATGCTCGGCCATGAGATAATCAACCACATCCTCCTCCAAGGCTGTAGCCAGGCCATAACGAGCGAACTCATCCCGCAGGGCTTCCGTCACCAGGAGATTACGCCGCCAATAAAGTTCAGGACTGGAATCCGGGGTGTAATCGGCAAAGGGCATGATCACCACCTTTTTTCCGGAGGCCTGAATTCTGTCCGTCGGCATCGGACTGACCGTCTCTTTGGTCACCTGTCCACAAGCCGCCGACAACAATGTCATCATCGCGACAAAGATAACATATTTCGGTTTCATCGTCCCCGCTCCTTCTCACCCTTTATCCTGAAAACAGTTAGCAAAATCAAGCATCAGCTGAATACAATCAAGTCAATTCATAACAATGAAACCCGTCATTGTCAACTAATTAGTCATTATTACAGTACAATCACAAAGCTGAACCCGGTTTTTTCAAGCCTGTAATCAAAAGCCTGCCCGAGCAAACCGGATCTGAAGACCTGAAGCCCGCCTTTAACAGGGGCAGGTTATAAAGCGACGGCGGAACCTAAGGCGATAAGCAGGAAAATTCCGGCTGAGCAAACGCCCGTCCCTTCCAGAGCCAGCCAACAGCATTGGCGGCATATGCAAACAATGTTCCACAAAAAAAGGCTACCGAAAACCGGTAGCCTTTTTTTTGAAAAAAAATTCATTTAGCCCGCGACTATTCGCCGGCGGGCTTTTCCGATCCCGCGCCGACATTTTCAGCCGCCGGCGCGGCTTCCGCCGGCAGCGGTGCGGGGGTCTCCGCGACAGTCGACGGCGCGGACGCAGCCGGGGTCTCAGTCGGAGCCTGAGCCTCTACAGCCACCGGCGTCTGGTAGTCTTCCATGACGGTGCCTTTGGCGCGATGAGCCGACATCACGGTCAGCGAAATCGAGGTGATCATGAACAAGGCCGCCACGATGGCGGTCAAGCGGGTAAAGAACTTACCTGAGCCGGACCCCCCGAAAAGCGACTGGCTGCCGCCACCACCAAAAGCCGCTCCCATACCGCCGGCACTTCCCGACTGTAAAAGAATGACAACGATCAGAATAAAACTGACGATAACATGAACGGCGATTATCAATGAGGTCAAGACTGGCTCCCGAATATCTGGTCAAAGAGATTAAGCAAAAGGCGAAAAAGCTGAAAGCTGGAGCTTTTACCAAGCCGAGCCGGCAAAGTCAAGTAAAAGAAATTATAACGGCTTATCCCCGCCGGTAAAAGCCATCCTCAGAAAGGAGTCGGGATCCAGCGATGCCCCTCCGACCAAAAGCCCGTCCACCTCGGGCTGAGCCAGCAGGGCCGCCGCATTTTCCGGCTTGGCACTGCCCCCGTAAAGGATCGGCAGAGCCACTCCTTGCGCAAACCGTCCGACCAGAAACTTCCGAATCCGCGCATGCATGAGCCGGGCGTCATCCGGAGTCGCGGTTTGTCCGGTACCGATGGCCCAGACCGGTTCATAGGCTATCATCAAGGATGCGCCCGGAAAATCCGCAAGCCCCAGTTCGAGCTGACGTAAAACCACGGCGTCGGCCCGACCGGCCCGACGCTCGGCTTGACTTTCCCCGACACAGAAAATCGGCGTTAGTCCGGCCTCGGCGACAAGCTTCAGTTTACAGGCCAGCAAAGCATCATTTTCGGCAAAATAGTGCCGCCGCTCGGAATGACCGACCAACACGTATTCAACCCCGATATCGCGCAACATCGCCACCGAGGTTTCCCCGGTCAGGGAGCCTTCGGCCTGGGCGGCGCAGTTCTGCGCCGCCAATCCGATACCGGCAGCGGCGCAAGGTCCGGCAAGTTCGGCGAGCAGGGTGAAATTGGGTGCCAGAATGAGTTTACAGAAGGGCTTTTTACCCTCCAGACCGGAGCGCAACGCTTCCATAAAACGCCGACCCTGAGACAGGGTCAAATTCATTTTCCAGTTACCGGCAAGGATCTGAAGAACCATCAGAGACTCTCCACAGATCCGTTCCGGCATTCCTCCAGCACCTTGACCGCCGGCAGAATCTTTCCTTCCATCAATTCAAGAAAAGCGCCCCCCCCGGTGGAAATATAGGAAATGCGGTCAACCTCGCCGGCCTTGTGCACGGCGACATCGGTATCACCGCCGCCGACAATCGTCAGGGCATAGGTACTGGCAATATTATGCACCATACCAAGGGTACCGCGACTGAAAATCGGCACTTCGAAAACCCCCATCGGGCCATTCCAGACAATCGTTTTGGAATCCTGAATCACCTCGTTGAACAGGGTTGCCGAGGCGGGTCCGATATCGAGCCCCATCCAGTCCTTGGGAATCTCCTGCACCGGCACGACCCGGGTTTCGGCATAGGAATCCATCGACGGAGCCGCGACACAGTCAACCGGCAGATAGAAACGGATGCCGCGGGCGATAGCCTGGTCAAAAATCTCCCGGGCCTGATCAACCATGTCGAGTTCGACCATTGACTTCCCGAGACCGAAACCGTGGGCCTTGAGAAAGGTAAAAGCCATGGCGCCGCCCACGATGATCCGGTCAACCGAGTTGAGAAGGTTGCGAATCGCCAGAATCTTACTTGAAACCTTGGCGCCGCCGATAATCGCGGTCAGGGGTCGCAGTGGATTTTTCAAGGCGCGGGCAAAATATTCAAGCTCCTCCCGCATCAGGAAACCACCCAGACAAACCGGAATAAAATTGGTCACGCCGACCACGGAGGCGTGGGCCCGATGCGCGGTCGCGAAAGCGTTATTGACATAAATATCGATACCGGTCGCCAGGGAGCGGGCGAACTCGGCGTCATTCTTGGTCTCCCCTTTGTAAAAACGCAGATTTTCCAGCATGAAGACCGCGCCCGGCGCCGCCGCCGCGACTGCCGCCGCAACTTTCTCACCGATGCAATCGTCAAGAAAAACCACTTCTTTATTGAGCAACCGGCTCAGCCTTTTGGCTACCGGCTCCAGCGAATATCTGGCATCAAATACACCTTTGGGACGGCCCATGTGGGTTGCCAGAACAATCACCGCGTTTTCATCAAGAAGATAGTTGATACTTTTCAGCACGCGACGGATGCGAACATCATCGGTAATATTGCCGCCGTCATCCATGGGCACATTGAAATCAACCCGCATGAGAACCTTTTTACCGTTATAAAAACCCTCCGGAACCTGATCAATATAGCGAACTCCCATTGCTCCTCCTGATAATTGGCAAAGGTCGCTTGTACGCGACGGCTAGGTTGGCGGCTTGTCCGCAACGATCAAGCCGGAATCCAAAAGCCTCCGGAAAACCAGGTTTTCCGGAGGCTTTAAACATTCACGTTCCGATCAGAACAGGCCCGTCCGTTGAGCGACATAGGCCGTCAGATCATTGAGACGGCAGGCATAACCCCATTCGTTGTCATACCAGGCCATCACCTTGATCATGGTCCCGTCGATAACATTGGTCAGCGGAGCGTCAATAATCGAGGAGTTGGAGTTATGATTGAAATCAATCGACACCAAAGGTTCATCGGAAACCGCCAGAATACCTTTCAAGGAACCCGAGGCCGCCACGCGAAAAGCTTCATTGACCGCCTCGACGCTGGTCGCTTTTTCACTCTCGAAAACCAGGTCGACCATGGAAACATTGGGGGTCGGCACACGCACCGCCAAACCATCAATCCGACCTTTCAAGGCCGGCAGGACCATTCCCACCGCCGCCGCCGCCCCGGTGGTCGTCGGAATCATCGACATGGCCGCGGCCCGGGCCCGACGCAGATCCTTATGCCGGGAATCAAGAATTTCCTGGTCCCGGGTATAGGAGTGAATCGTGGTCATCAGGCCTCGTTTGAAGCCAAAGTTCTCAAGCATGACCTTGGCCGCCGGCGCCAGGCAGTTAGTGGTACAGGAGGCATTGGAAACCACGAAATCCTTTTCCGGGGTAAAGCTTTTCTCATTGACCCCGAGAACAATGGTGGCGTCGGCCTTTTTTACCGGCGCGGAAACCACGACCCGCTTCACGCCAAGATCAAGGAAAACGGCCGCCGCCGCCCGATCGCGATACAAGCCGGAACATTCCATGACGATATCAATCCCCAGATCCGTCCAGGGCACCTGCCGAGGATCGCGACTGGCCACCAACTTAATCCGGCGACCATTGACAATAATGCATTTATCTCCGGCTTCGACCTCGGCCGCCAGCCGGCCGGAAACGGAATCATATTTAAGCAGATGGGCCATCGTCCGGGCGTCATCGGTGGTACTGACGATCGCCTCGAAGTTAAAGCGGTCATCATCAACCGCGGCCCGCAGACAATCCCTGCCGATTCTGCCAAAACCGTTTAACGCTACGTTCACAGCCATAATCCACTCCTTTAAAAAAGATCCGAAAAGCATTCAAAACGGCTTCGCCGCTTCCGCTAGGCCCGGTCTCGGCGAAGCCTTTCGGGCTGTACATTTACAGACTTTAGTAATTACACAAAAAAACACATTAGTCAATCGGTGAAAAAGGGAAAACGCGGAAAAACCCGCTCGCCGACAAAGTAATCACCAATCCCTCGCCGGCCTCTCCGGGCGCGGATCAACTACCACCGTAGCTGTGCAGACCGGAAAGCAGCAGGTTGACCCCCAAATAGGTAAACAAAACCGCCAGAAATCCGACAATCGAAAGGGTTGCGGCCTTGATCCCGCGCCAGCCGCGAGTAATTCTGGCGTGCAGAAAGGCGGCGTAGATAAACCAGGTAATCAAGGACCAGGTCTCCTTGGGATCCCAGCTCCAGTAAGTACCCCAGGCATAATTGGCCCAGGCCGCACCGGTCACGATACCGATGGTCAGCAGGGGAAAACCGATGGCGATGGTTTTGTAAACCAGCTCATCCAGAACCAAGGAGCTGGGAAAGGCCCCGAGTGGACCGCCACGCCGCCGACTTTCTTCGTAGCGTTTTTTGAGAATAAAGGTAATACTCAGACCGCAGGACACGGCAAAGGCGGCATAGCCGAGGAAACAGGTCACAACATGGGAAATCAGCCAGTTGCTCTGTAACGCCGGCACCAGCGGTTGAATGGTCTCATTGACCGCCGGCGAGATCGATGCGTAAGCCATTCCAAGAAACGCGAAAGGAGTAACGAAAGCCCCCAGAACCGAAATTTTATATTTATACTCGATGAAGAGATAGAGCATAATGATCGTCCAGGAAAAAAACACCAGCGATTCGTAGAGGTTGGACATCGGAGCATGGCCGATGCCGAGTTCGTAGGACTCATACCAGCGCAGGCCGATCGCCACGGTCTGCGCCAGCCAGCCGGCCAGCAGAATAACCGTCGCCGACCGGGCCACCAGAGGATGGCGAAAGGCAAGATAAACGACGTAGACGACCATCGCCGCCAGATAAACAAAGGTCACGATACTGAAAATAAAAGTGTTCATTACATTTCCCTAAAAAAAATTATCGGCGAGTCCCCGCAGGACTCGCGATTCAGCTCCAGCCCTTGATTTTTTCAACCAGCGCCTGAAATTCAAGTTCAAAGGAAGGCTGGTTCTTGTTGCTGTCACCGACCAGTACCAGGCACAGACGACCGGGTTTTTCCGGATTTGCGGCCAGACGCAGCCAGAGCCGCTTGTGGGACATGAAAAAAGCGACGTAAAGACCGAGAATCATCATCAGGCACCCCAACCAGACGATCCAGACCCCCGGATCCCGGTTAACCTGAAGCCCGGTATAATAACGCTGCTGAATCTTCTTAAAAACCCCGAATTCCGAGGTTTGACGATTTTCTTCCCCAAATTTGGGAAAACGCAGAAAGGCCCAGAACTGATAGGGTTCCCCCCCCGATCCCGGATCCCGCAGCACCAGCACGGCCGGACCCATCCGCATATAGTTTTCTTCGTAACGCAGAACTTCTACCCAGCCCCATCTTTCCGGCAGGCGCACGGGCCGGCCAACTTCCAGTTTGAGCGGCAGAATCAGCCCGCTGTCGCGAAAATGCAGCTCCAGATCTACCAGGCCGCCATAGGCCCCGTAGCTGGACTGATAGAAGGTAAAACCCTGATAGGAAACCGGGTGATTAACCTTAATAATCTTTTCCTTGACGATCTTTCCTTGATCGAGAATCACCAGATCGCTGGCGTACTCCTTAGGAGCGCCGTTCTCGTAAAAATCGACCGTAAAAGCTCGGCACTCAACCTCGAAATCGAGCCCGATCGGAACCCGTTGGTCGCCGTAGGTAAAAAAGGTAGCGACCTTTTCGCCTTCCGGAATATTGACAAAACCCTTGACCCCGAAAACCGAACCGATAATCCCGCCGGCAAAAATCACCAGAACGCTTAGATGCACAAAATAGACCCCGAGCCGGCTCCAGCGTCCTTTTTCCGCTCGAAAATGAAGCTCCGGGCCAAGGACTCCGGCGTGCTCGACCCAGGACCAGGAGGCCGGCCATAAATCCTGCAGGGAAGCTCGCAGACTCGCCGGATCGGCGGGCAGGGCCGGCCAGGATCGATTCCAGACATTGGCCGCGGCCCGTTCAAGCTCCTTATCCAGCAAGCAGGTGGGCTGGGAAAAGAAACGCCAGGTGCGGGGAAAATGCTTCCAGGAACAAGCCATGAGATTTACGGTCAACAAAAGAAGAATCAGAACAAACCACCAGGAATGATACATATCCAGAAATCCCACCCCGAGCAGGATCCTGTAGGTCGATTCCTGATAAAGCTTGAGATAGTCCTCACGCAGCAGGTTCTGGGGGATAACGGTCCCGATAATCGACACCAGGGCCAGGGTGATCAGGAGAAAGATCGTCAGTTTCAGAGACGATAAAACCGCCCCGATTCCGGCCAACCATGACTTCTTACGGGAATAATCTTTTTTGACGGCCACTTTCAATACCTATTTAGTATGGTTTCAGAAAAACTATCACGGCAGACCTCGCCAGTCAAGCGGAAAAGATACCTCAGTCCGCCAGTCGGTCGAGGGCATACCGGATAAACAAAAGGGGCACCCCCCGGGGCACCCCTTTATATACATTCTCACTCTCTTGATCAACTATTTTTTGTGACAGCCGGTACAAGGGGTGGGACCGGTCTTTTTGCCGGCGTCCTTCATATTCTTATGGCAACCGCGGCAGGTTTTATGCGCAGCATCCTTACTGCTCAGCTTCTTGCCATCCTTTTCCGCCTTGTGACAGGCACTGCATTTCTCGATCGCGCCACCAACTTTAGAG